>JAAFHV010000070.1:0-15614 GCA_013297655.1 Myxococcales bacterium
GATCGGGGCGCTGGTCGCTCGCGAGGATCGCGGCACGGGCGCGCGCGTCGGCGAGGCTCGCGTGGCGGCGCGCCATACCTCGCGCGGCGTGAAGCGGGTCGGCCTCGGGCTCAGCGCGGCGCCGCGCCGTCGACGCCGCGCTTGGCGCCGAGGCGCGCGACGATCGCGACGAGCTCCGGAACGCCGAGATCGACGTGCTCGAGCACACGGCCATAGAGCATCGGGAGGGGCACGTTTCGCCCGCCGAGCTCCTCCTCGAGCCTCGCGAGGACGAAGAGCACGGCCCGCTCTTTTCGCGTGAGGCCGTCGCGCACGTCGGGGAGCTCCGGGGCATCCGCGAGCCGCGGGCGAGGGGCTCCAGATCCGTGTCGATCGCGACGCATCTCGCCAGCGTAGCTCGCCGACGGGGGCTCGCGAACCTCGCTGACGGGGGCCGCGAACCTCGCTGACCTGGGCTCGCGATCCTCGCTCGGCGTCGAGCGCACGATCAGAGGCTCGACCACGGGGTGAGCGAAATTCCGAACCACACGTTCCCAGGGCTCCGCACGTCGGCCTGGACGAACACCCCGATCGACACGTCGTGGAACGCGCGTTCGAACGTGAGCCGGGGCGCAAAATACGAGCGCACCGTGTTGGCAGGGATGACGCGGGTCTCCGGGAATCCAGGTCGCTCGAGGCCGATCCCGACGATCTCGGCGCCGAGGAAACCCTCGAGCCTGCCGGCGTAGACACCGCGTTGGTAGCGGTATCCCGCGGACGCCAACACCGCACCGGAGACCACGAAGCCGTCGGGGCGCACCACCAGATCGCCGAGCGGCTGCGGCCTCCCCGCGCCCCAATCGGCGTACCCGAGCCCGGCCCCGACGCCGACGAGAAAGCCATGGAACCGAAAGCCGAACCGGAGCTGCGTCTCGAAGAGCGCCTTCGTCGGAACGTCTGCCCCGCGCACGACGAGCGTGCTGCCCGTCGTCCGCCCACGAAGCTCGGTTCCATCGAGCCGGAGCGCGCGCACGCCGAGGTCCAGATCGCCGTAGAACGCGACCGCCGCGTCGCTCGCAGGAGGGGGCGCCTCGGTCGCCGACGCGACCAACGAGAAGCCAAGGCACACGAGCATCACCATCCACGACACGAGCCATCGACGAACCATGGCGACCCCAGTGCAAGCGTCGAACCTCGCGATTTGCCGCTGATTTCGACGCGACGAGCTCGCCGGATCGTGCAGCACGTTGCACACACCGTGATCGCGCGCTCTCGCCACGAGAGGCCCCGAAGCGGCGAGCAACGGAAATCGCCCGATGGCACAGCGACTGCTACGCGACGGGCATGCGGATCACGATCGTCTTATTTGTACTATGCATACTCATCGGGACCGCTGGCTGCGGAACGGAGTACGCGGCAGTGGGCGAGCTCGGTGGAGAATCGATCGGGGTCGACGCGAGCACCAACTTGCTCCGCGTCGCACGAGACCGGATCGTCGACGTGAGGGGCGTGGTCGGACGGTCCGAGGGACTGACCCCGCGCTGGTCGGAGCAGGTCGACGAGATGTCGTCACGCCATCCGCAGATCGTGCGGATCGAGCGCATCGACGAGACGACGTTTCGCCTGACCGCCGTGAGCGAAGGCGAGACCGTGCTGCGCGTGGTCGGCGACGACGAGGAGCGCTTCGTCCCGATCCGCGTGATGCCCGCCGACTGGAGCCCGCCTACGCCGCCCGAGACCGTGCCGTGAGCGGCGCGAGCCTCGAGCGCGCGACTCGAGACGCGTCAAATCGAGAGAAGATTCGACTACCTGCAGAACTTCGCGATCTTGAAGTCGCGCGCGGCGCCCGGCGGCATCTTCTGGGCGTCCGCGCACTGCTGGTTGACCGCGGGCGACGGCGAGGTGGGCCGCGGTGTCGGTACGGGCGTCGGCGCGGGAGTGGGGGTCGGGGCGGTGGGGAACGGCCAGAACGTGGGCTGCGGCGTGGGCTGCGGCGTAGGCTGCGGAGTGGGCTGCGGCGTAGGCTGCGGAGTGGGCTGCGGAGTGGGCGCCGGGCTCGTGAGCGTGGTGGACGGCCGCGGCGTCGTGGGCTTCACGGTCGGCTGCGGCTGCGGCTGCGGCGCGGTGGGGAGCGGCGTGGGCGCGGTCTGATTGCCGAGCGGCGGGTGGTCTGGCCCCGTGCCCGGGTTCGTCGGCGTGGGCGTGGTCGGCTCTTGAGTCGGCGTCGTGGGCTGGCTCGTGTTCGCGAACACGGGCTTCGGCGGATCGTCGTCGTCGATCTCGATCGTGCCGGTGCCGATGAGGACCGCGAAAATGGAGCCTATCGCCACGATTCCGATGAGCGCGATGAGCGCGTTGCGACGCCCGTTTCCAGACGACTCTTCGTGGACCGGGAACGACTGACCCCCGGCCGAGGGCGTGCCGTATCGCGCGGGATACGCGCCGTTCGGCTCCTGCTGAGGGTACGCGCCGTGCACCGGGGCGTGGTGGGGAGACGCGTGCTGAGGGGTGTACGGCATCGGGCCGTTCGGCATCACCGTGCCGGAGCCCGCGGGCTGCGCGTAAGGCGAGTTTGCCTGCGCGACGAACGGCATCGCGTCCCCCGCGAGCGTTCCGCTCGAGACACGGGCTTCGACCGAAGCGGGCAACGCGTGCGCGGTGCTGACGCCGACGCCTACAGGAGGGAGCCCGATAGGCTCGCCCATCAACGTGCCCCCAGGCCGCGCGGCCGCGACGGCGGGGGTGGGGGTCATCATCGGAGCGGAATCGTCGACCGCAGAAAATGCTTCGAAAAACGCGTCGACGGTGGGAAAGCGGTCGTCCGGCGATTTCGCGAGCGCCTTCGAGATCGCGCGTCGCATCGGCTTCGGGACGGCGGCCCCGTGGGGCGCGCCTTCGATGGGACGGGGGGCCTCGCGCATGTGCTGCGTCGCCCACTCCCACGCGGTGTTGGCGCGAAACGGGAGCTCGCCGGTGAGCATCTCGTAGGCCATCACGCCGAGGGCGTAGATGTCGCTCCGGGAGTCGACGTTGCGACCGGTGAACTGCTCCGGGCTCATGTACGGCGGAGTGCCGAGCACGGTGCCTTGCTGCGTGAGCTGCTTCTGGTTCACCTCGGTGTCGCGGCGCTTGGCGATGCCGAAGTCGAGCAGCTTCACGAAGTCGGTCTGCCCCGCGCGTTTCGTGAGGAACACGTTCTCGGGCTTCAAATCGCGGTGAACGATGCCGCGCTGGTGAGCCTCCGAGAGCGCGCCCACGATTTGGGAGAGGATCTTCTTCGTGCGCTCGGGCTCGAAGAACTTCGCCTTAGTGAGCACCTCGGCCAGGCTCTCGCCCTGGACGAACTCCATGACGATGAAGAGCTGCCCGTCCGGGGAGGTGCCGAAGTCGAACACTTGGATCGTGTTCGGGTGCTCGAGCTCGGCGACGGTGCCGACCTCACGCTGGAACCGCTCGCGGATGGAGTCGTCGTTCGAGAGGTGGCGATGCAGCGTCTTGAGGGCGACGTTGCGGACCTTGGAGCCGAGGTTCTGCTCGGCCCGGTACACCGAGCCCATGCCGCCTTCGCCGAGCAGCTTCACGATGCGATAGCGGCCCGCGAACACCTGTCCGATGAGGGGATCGGCGCCCGAGTCGCGGCTGAGGGCCGCGCCGCACCGTCCGCAGAACGGCTGCGTGTCGACGACGGGGGCTTGGCAGGCAGGGCAGTTCACGTTTCGCTCCAGGAGCCTCCGGTGGAGGCACGTCTCGATAGACGACGCGCCGCGCCTTTTCGATCTTCGGTGCGCGACCGTTTACGAAACTTCGCGCGAGGACCTCATCCGCCGCAGAATTTCTTAATTTTTGCGGGGTCGTTCGACTGCTTGGCGGCCTTGCACATCGGGCTCTCGGAGAGGCCGGGGGTGGGCGGCTTCACCGTGGGCGTGCCAGGAGTGGGGATGGTGCCCGGCGGCTTGGTACCGGAGGCAGGCGGCTTGGCGGTGCCCGGTTTGTTCGTGAGCGCGGCCTGCGCGGTGGGGCCGCCGAGCGCGGGTGTGAGCGGCGGGTGGTCGCCCCCCGGATCGGGCGGCGGGTTCTCCGCGTGCTGCGACGGCTCGGTCGTGGCGGCGGTCGTGGTGGCGGTGGGCTGCGGCGCGACGACGGTTTTGTTGCCGCTCGGCTTGAGCGCGATCACCAAAATGATGATGAGCAGCACACCGACGCCACCGACGACACCGAGGATCATCCCGGTGTTGCCCTTCGGCTCCGGCGCCGATCGCGGCGGTGCGGCGGGAACGGCAGCGACGGGCGGAGCGCCCATGCCCATGCCCATCGGCGCGGCGCCACCCATCGGGGCCCCGGGAGGCGGCCCCATCGGAGGCCCCATGCCGGGCGGCGGGCCCCCCATCGGAGCGACCATCGGCGCGCCCATCTCGGTGCGCGCCGGAGCGCGACCACCGGCAGGCTGCGCGGACACGGGCGCGGCCTGTGCCGCCGCGCTCGCCCCGGTGACGACGGTCGCGGTGCCACCGGCGAAAGACTCGATGAAGTCCTTGGCCGACGCGTGGCGATCGCCGGGCGCCTTCTCGAGGGCGCGCATGATGGCGACACGTGCCTTCTCCGGGAGCAGCGAGCCGTTGGGCTGCGCTTCGATCGGCTTCGGCTGGGCGGTCATGTGCTTGGTGGCCCATTCCCAGGCCGTGTTCGCCTCGAACGGGAGCTGACCTGTGAGCATCTCGTAGGTCATGACCCCGAGAGCGTAGATGTCGCTGCGCGCGTCGATCGGCTGACCGGTGAATTGCTCCGGGCTCATGTACGGCGGCGTGCCGAGGACCATGCCTTGCTGGGTGAGCTTCGCTTCGTTCGGGTCGTGGTCGGAGCTGCGCTTCGCGATGCCGAAGTCCAAGACCTCGACCCAGTCTTTCTGGCCGGCGCGATCGCAGAGCACGACGTTGTCGGGCTTGAGGTCGCGGTGAACGATGCCGGCTTCGTGCGCTTCCTGAAGAGATCCGCATACTTGCGTGAGGATCTTCTCCACCCGCACGACGTCCATCGGGCCCGTCTTTTCGATGACGGAGGCCACGCTCTGGCCCTTTACGAACTCCATGACGATGTAGAGCAGCCCCTCCGGCGTGGTGCCGAAGTCGAACACCTGGATCGTGTTCGGGTGGTGGAGCTGGGCGACGGTGCCGCACTCGCGCGCGAAGCGCTCTTTGATTTTCTGGTCTTGCGAGAGGTGCTTGTGCAGCGTCTTGACCGCGACTTTGCGCACGGTCGTGCCCATCTGCTGCTCGCCGATGTAGACACACCCCATGCCGCCTTCGCCGAGGAGCTCGGTGATCTTGTACTTGTCGGCGATCGTGGTGCCGACGAGCTGCTGCGAGTCTCCGCCTTCTGCTTCCATCGCCCGCTAGAGTCGCACAGAACCCGGGATCATTTCCATTCCGGCCGAAATCTTGCGTTGTCTTCTGGAACGGGGTGCACGAGGCGGGTCATTCGGAGGGGATTTCGGGGACGAGCCCCATCCCGAGGAGCCGCTGCAGGGCCTCGGCGTCGATGTCCTCCGCGGGGATGTCCTCGAGGCGGGTGAACGACTGATCGTACTCGAGGCGGAAGCTGCCCACGTAGCCGTGCGGCGCGCCGGTGCGCCACTCGTGGGGCCCGAAGAGGGAGAACCAGCGCGTGAAATCCTCGTTCTCGTAGACGTGGTAAATTTGGCCCGGCGTCTTCTGGAAGTTGCACTTGGCGCGATGGAGCTGCGCGTCGACGTGCGCCTTCTCGAGCAGCGAGCGTGCCTTCTCCTGCAGCGCGCGCATTTGCTCCGCGAGGAGGCGAAGCTTGCCGGTGGTCATCGTCGCGATCGTTCGATCGGCGTTGCGGATCTCTTTCGCGACGTCGACGAGGTCGAACGCGGGCGCCATGCGCGAGAGCGGGTACGGCGCCGCCGAAGAGGGCCCTTGGTAGCGGCCCACGACGAGATCGCGGGGCGCCTTGGCGTTGGGATCCTCGCGGACGGTGGGCGGGCCTTCGAAGGGATCGTCGTCGGATGTCATGGCTCGGAGAAGGTGGATCTAGTGCCGTTCGCCTGAAGTTCGAGCGGATTTTTCCCGATCCACGCCGGGAGGCACCTTCGCCTGGCTCGCGACGCAAGAATTTCGGAGCCAACGCCCGGCGGCTCCGCGCGGAAGGCTCGTCAGGTGACTGCCGCTCCGCGCCCACGCGCCGCCCTCACCGCATCGCAAGACAGAGGACACGCACGATCTCGGCCACATGACGGCGGTGGCTCGCGCCGCTGGTGGCGTCGTGGGCGGCGCCGGAGCTCGCGCGGACGAAGAGGTGGGCGGCGCTGTTCGGGGTGAGACCCGCGCGCGAAGGGGATAAATCGGACCGCTCGATGACCTGCGCGACGAGGCGCAAGTAGGCGCGGTCGGCCTTCTCGACGACGCCGGCGGCGAGCCGGTTCTGCGAGTCGACCAGCTCCTGCGCGTGGGGCGAGGCCTCGACGAGCTCGTAGTAGGTCGTGTGCTTCGCCGAAAGCATCGCGGCGAGGCGCTCTTCGATCGGCGCGTCCCCGTTCGATGCCTCTTCGGCGGCGGCGTGGAGACGCGCGCCCACGTGCTCGACGACGGCGACGAAGATGGCCTCCTTGTCCGTGAAGTAGGCGTAGACGGTGGGCTTCGCGACCCCCGCCTCGGCGGCGAGGAGGTCGAGCGACGTGCGCTTGAAGCCGTAGCGGCTGAAGAGCTGTGTCGCGGCCTCGACGATGCGGATGCGCTTGTCTTCCCCGCGGGATGTCTTGGCTTTCTTCTCCACGGAACGCCCTCGGTATACCACGCACGAGGCACGGACAGTCCGCGGCGGCGCCTCACCGATTTTACTGTCTGCGCAAGAAGGGTTCAAGTGGTGCGTTCGGTCCGAGCGTGACAGCGAGGCGAAGGAGCGCGCCACGAGCACGCGCGGGCGACGCCCGTTCGTCGAGTCGTCAGCCGCGCTCCCTCGTCCGTGTGCCTTCGTCGTGGCGCTCGTCGGGATCTTCGAGCAGCGCGGACAGCTCGGAGGCCGTCGCGTGGCTCGGATCGGCGGTGGGCGCGACGCGGACGCGTGCGCGCGCACGGGCGACGAGGTCGGCGCACGTCGCGGGCTCGAGGAGACCGTCGCGCGTGATCGTGTTCCGCTCGCGTGCCGCGCGCGCACGCACGCTGTGGGCCTCGTCCCTCGCGACGAGATCTTCGAACGCGGCGCCCTCGATCACGCGCTCACCGCGAACGAGCACGTCGGCGTCGCTCTTCTTCACGAGCGACGCGCCAGCCTTCGCGAGCACGTCGTCGACGAACACGAGCGCGGGCATTTCTGGCTTATTTCTCCAGCGTGCCCGCAGCTCGTCGAAGGTCGCCCGCGGCCCCTCTTCGCCGCGCGGGAGCGACGTCGCGGTCGCCTTGGTGAGGGTGGCGACTTGCCTTCGAAGCTGATGCGAGCGGGTGAGCCAGACGAGCGGCGGGAGCCACTCCCACCATCGAATACGCGCGCGCGCCACGAACCGGAGCCAACCGAGGAGCGACGCTGCCCGCCGCGTAGCCGCCTCGCCCTCGGGAGCCTTCGCGAGCGCCCCGCGGAGCGCCGCCATGCACGGGAGCGCGCGCTCGCCCTCGCCTTCGAGCTCGGCCGTGCGAAACGTGCTCACCGTCCACGGCGCCGACTCGGCAACGAGGTCGGCCAGCACCGCGAGCACGAACGGATCATCGTCGTCCTCGAACGGCGTCGTGGTCGACCTGAAGAGGCGCAGCTTCACCTCGAACGGCAAGGTCAGGAGCAGCACGAAGAAGACCGCGCGGCTGCGCACGGCCTTCGCGGCGTGCACGTCCATCTCGCCGCCGCCGAGGTTACGGAGCGCGGCTGGCGCGCCGGCAGTCGTACGCCTCACCTCCAGGGTCCCGGTCGTGACGATCCGAAACGGGCCTCGGGTGCCGATCGTGGTGCCCTCGAAGCGCGGCACGACCACGAAGCGCCGGTCCGGAAAGCGTGCGTCGAGCGCGTGGGAGAGGCCCGCCGCCTCGCTCGAGAGATCTTCGGCCGACGCGCCATCCCATGGCCACATGCGTGCAGTCTCCACCGACACCGTGACGCTCCCCTCCCCCAGCGCGAGCTTCCCCGCCGCCGCGAGCACCTCGGCGCGCGACGAGGAAGCCGTGAGTCGATGGTTCGTTCCCGCGCCGGTCGGCACCACCAAGTCGGCGATTTTTCGACCTTTTCCGACGAACAGGAGGCGCGTCCCTCGGCTCGCGAGCGCGAACGCGAGGTCCTTCTCGACGAGCGAGCTCGGGTAACGATCGCCGGTCGGCGTGCCCATCACGTTGTCGAGGACGACCACGGTGTGGAACGCCCGCGCTCCGCTCGCGATCGCCTCGAGCACCGCGACGCCATTCTCGAGGCTCACGTCCCATGTCGAGAAGCGGAGCCCGAGCTCACTCGCGTGCGCCTCCCACGCGGCCAGCTCTTCCGGCGTCGTGCGGTCGTTCACGAGCACCAGTACGTCTCCCTCCGCGGCGTCGAGGGGACGACCCACGCGCACGACGAGCTCTTGGAGCTGCACCGTTCTTGGCGGTCCTTTGCCGTCGACCGGCGCGAGCTCGCACGCCACCACCACGCGCGCAGATCGGTACGGAACAGCGCCTTCGACGATCCCGATTTTTGCCTCGAGCTCGATCGACGACTCGGCGTCGACGAGGGGAATCTCGGTGCGCACGCCGGCGTCGAGCGACGCTTGCTCGCCGTTCGCGTGAAAGTAGGCGACGTCGCTCGCGCCGAGCTCGCCGTAGCCGAGGCTGACGCGAACGCCGATCGACCGCGCGATCTCGGCCGCCGCCCCGTACGCCTTCTTGGAGACGTTTCTGACCACCACGCGCAGCTTCGTCACTTGGCCGGCGGAGAGCGAGGTGAGGCCGACGACAGGGGAAATCTCGATCGGAAAGCGCACGACCACGCGCCCGTGCGCCTCCGAGGCGCCCTGATCGAGCTCCTTGAAGACACGCCGCGCGGCGGGCAGCGACGCGTGGAGGCGCAGCGTCTCTTCGACGACGAGCGGGGCCGAAGGTCCCTCCGGTGACTGCGTCCCGAGCACGTACGCGAGCTTGTCGTCGGTGAAAACGTGGCGCGCTCCCGCGCCGAGCCCGCGCGGCAACACCAGCCTTCGTGGGCTCCCGCCTGGGTCGAGCTCCGGAGTGGCGTAGGGGCCCTGCGCGAGCTCGACGACCACGTCGTGATGCGCCGGGAGCGGCATGCCGCCCACGTTCTCGATCGCGATGTTGCGGACGAAGACGCGCTCGCCCGGCTCGTACACGCCGTCGTCGTTCTCGTTCTCGTGCTCGAAGCCGACGAGCCTCAAATCGTAGCGCGACGCATAGCGGGTCACGACGCCGCCGTCGGCGCGGACCTCGATCACCGAAGTGCCCGCGCTCCCCTTTTTTCCCTTACGCGGCTGGCTGTGAGCCGGTCGGCCGGCGCGTCCCGCGTCGCCGTCGTTCCCGCCCGAGCTGTGGTGGCTCGTCGTGGTCGTGTTTCCGTTCGCGTCGGTGCTCGTGCTCGTCTCGGTCCACGAGTACGACGACCCGCCGCGGCCTGCCGCGCCGCCCGCGCCCGGTGCACCGTGCTCGCCGGAAGTGCCCGCAGGCCCCGCGCCGACGTTGGTGTGGACGAGCATGAGGAGATGCGTGTCGCGCTCGGACGTGCGCACGATCACGTGCCCACCGTCGCCTCCGCGGCCGCCGCTCGCGCCCTCACCCGCGTCGCCTCCGTCGCCTCCGTCGCCTCCACTGGTACCGCTCGAGTAGCGAGTCGCGTCGGAGCCGTGGCTGCCGCTCGCGCCGTCACCGCCGCTACCTCCGTCACCGCCGCGGCCGCCCTTCCCGCCCGCAGACGCGAGCTCGACGAAGGCGTCGCGCGTGAAGTCGATCGACTCGTGGACCGCGACGGTGCCCTCCGCCGTCGTCAGCGTTCCGTGGACCTCGACGACATCGGTCGCCCCTCGCGCGGGAGTGAGCTCGACCTCGATGCGACCGCCGGGCCTCCCATCGTCACCGGCTTTTCCGTCGCCGCCCCGGCCGCCATCGTCGCCGTCGTAGCGTCCATCGAGACCGCGAGCGCCGTCGAAGCCGCGCTTGCCGTGCGCGCCGCTGGCGGACACGACGAGGAGCGGCCCGGTCTCCTCGGGCTCGGACTCCGCGCGGCGGGCGGGTGTTCGGTAGGCCATCTGGGCGATGACCGTACCTGGCCGCGTTTGGCGCGGCAAACCACGTCGATGCTACTCACAGCCCTCGAGGGACGAGATCCACGACGACAGGACCGCGACCGCCTTTTCGTCGGGGAAGCGTGTGCCGAGCGGCGGCATGCGGAGGTCGCCGGAGTGCCCGATACGGCGCACGATCACGGAGCGCTCGGGGAGCCCGGGTCGCACGAGCTCGGTCGCGTCGGCGATGTTCGACACGGTCGCGGGACGACAGAGCGCGCCGGTGTCGACGAGCACCGTGGCGGCGCGGAGATCGAGGTCGGGGGTTCGGTGGCAGTGCGCGCAGTTCGCCTCCAGATACGAGCGCGCGCGTCGCTCGAGCGGCGGTCCGTCGGTGTACGGATCGACGAGCGTCTCCCACGTAGACTGCGCCGTCAGGTCGAGACCGGTGACGAGGCCCACGTGGTCGAGTGTCGCGAGCTGGGGCGATTCTCGGCCGCCCGGGTACCTAACCGAGCGCTGGAGCTGTGAGCGCCTGAACCCGAGAATTTCCCCGCGTTCTTGTTGTGGCAGGTGGAGCAGCTCGAGCGCGCGGGGATGTCCCACGCTTGCCCGTTCGTGAGCGTCACGGTCTTGCCCTCGCGGAGGAGCGCCGCGTCGGTGCCCGCGTCGTTCCACTCGAACGTGTATCCGAGCCACCCGCGACTCGCGTCGTTCACCATCATGCGCGTCTCGATGCGGCGGCCGGCGAGAGAAAATTCCTTGAGCAGGATGGCGCCGGAAGGGAACACGAACGTGCCGTCGGCCTCGGCGGTCACGTGGGTGCTGGCCGGGAGCGAAACGAAGCGGCGTTTGTCGAGGCCGTCCGAGTAGAGAGGCGACGCAACGTCGTACGGCACGAGGCGCGCGTCCATCGCGCCGCCGCTCGCGAGGCATCCGAGGCTCGCGAGGGTCGCGGTCTCCTCGAGGCCGTTGCCGTCGCCCGGCTCGAGCGCGAAGAGGCCCCCGCTCACGTAATCGGCGACGACGAGCTCACCGTCCGCGTCTTCCGCGATCGCCGACAGAAAGAGCCCAGTGTCTGCCACGTCGTTCGGCTTGGCGGGGCGCTCGGGGGTGTCGGCGACGACGGACCACACGTGCCCGCTCGCGAAGTCACCGAACACGTAGCGGCCGTAGAGGCTCGGGATCCGCGCGCCGCGGTACTCGAAGCCGCCGGTGACAGCGAGCCCGAACGCGTGGGAGTACTCGACCACGGGGCGCATGCCGTTGTCGGGGCACACGTCGCCGACGGTGCAGCGCGTGGCCTCCCGATCGGGCCAGCCGTAAAACTGACCGCGCTCGACGACGTCGATTTCTTCCCAGCGAAAGTGGCCCACGTCGCCGACCCACAGGCGCCCGGACGGGCCGAACGACATCGTCCACGGGTTTCGAAATCCGGTCGCGTACACCTCGCCTCGTCCACTGTCGACGAACGGGTTGTCGGCCGGAATGGCGTACGGCCTCGTACCCCCGAGCACGTCGATCCGGAGGATTTTCCCGAGCAAAGTAGAGGGGTCGGGCGCGCGCCGGAGCGGATCGCCGAACGCGCCGTCGCCGGTCGACACGTAGAGGAGCCCATCGGGGCCGAACGCGAGCGCGCCGCCGTTGTGGAAGTCTTCTTCACGATCGATCGAGAGCACCTCTTCGAGCGTCGCGCCGGGCACCTCGGCGCCGACGGAGGACTCTTTGAGCCGGCTCACGACGAAGCGAAAATGCCCCTGCTGCGCGGCGGTGGTGGACTTCGCCGTGTACGAGACGAACACCTCGCCGCTCCGCGCGTAGTCGGGTGAGAACGCGAGCCCGAGGAGGCCCCCCTCGCGGTGCTGCTCGAGGACGACGCTCGTGAGATCGAACGCGATCCCAGTGTCGCCGTTGGTGTCGACGGTGCGCACTTTGCCGCTCTGCTCGAGGACGAACCAAGGCGCGCGCGCGTGCGGACGCGCGAGGCGTGTGGGCCGGTCGAACGCGACGCTCGGAAAGAGCCGGCTCGCGCGTACACGCGAGGGCGCGATCGGCGCACGACACGGCGACGCTTCGGGTCGTGCGTCGATGCCGTAGGCCGTCGAAACCGGGGCTGGTGCATCGGCCGAACAATGAACCGCGGCCAGCGCGAGCATGGCTCCGCCGACCAACCACGAAGGCCGAAGGCGACGCCCTCGACCCGAAAGGAAGCGCTGCATCTTCCCTTACGTAGATCCGAAACGATTAAACGATCACGACCGTATCGATATTTCCCAACCCGTTGAAATTGTGTGGCTATTTGCCACGTGCGTCGGGACCGACATCGGCCCCCGCGTCGAGCATCGGGATGTCGGCGGTGGGCCACGGCACCTTCCAGCGGGTGTCCGTCGCGCGGTCCCAGAGCTCGAAGTGGGTGCCGCGCGGGGTGGCGGGGAACATGACGCCGATGCGGGTGGTGAGCTTCCGCGACAGCTTGACGCCCTCGAGATCCGGGGCCGCGAGGAGCGGAAAGTCGAACCGCACCCGATCGACGAGGGTCTTGCCTTCGTAGAGCTCGAGCGCGAAGCGACCCATCACCCGCGGGGTGGTCTGCGGCACCGCCGAGGAGCTCTTCGTCATCGACACGAGGTACACGTCGCCGCGGACCCAGCGCAGGTCGACGAGGTACTGGTCGCGCTCTTGCAGCGGCGGGGGATCCGGCAGCGTCGACGTGATCACCATCGGCCCCGCGTCGGGCGTCGCGGCGTCTGGATCGCGGGGCGCGAAGCCCCACCGAGGAGGCGCCGCCCCGAGCGTTCCCCACATGACTCCCAAGGTGCCGAGCACCGAGAAAACGAGCCGACTCGTGCGTGGTCCCTTCATGCGACGCGCACCGTTTCACGCCTTCGTGAATTCGCCAAGCGGAGCGCTCGAACGGAGAGCGAACGCCAGGGAGCAGGGAGCACCACGGGGAGAGAGCAGCGCGGGAGGTGATTTGGCGTTCAGCCGACGGGCTTCGCGGTCACCACGATGCGCTCGCGCTTCGAGACGACCACCCCGCCGGGCTTCTCGACCGTGACGGCGAAGAGCGACGCTTGCGCGACGGGGAGACGCGCGCTGATCGGCACGATCACGTCGCCCGAGTCTTGGTCGACGTCGAACACGCCGCCGTCGACGGGGTACTTGTCGTCGCGGGTCTTGTCGAAGATCCAGAGCTGGTACTGCGCGCCGCGCGGGTCGTTCTTGGCGAGGCCGGAGAAGCGCAGTAGCCCTTCTGCTCCGTCGCGTTCCACACCAGGTCGCCCTTCGCGCCGCTCGCGGGTTGGCCGACCGGAGGCGACGAAGGCGCCTGCGGTGCGAGCGCCCCAATATAGGGAACGGGGCGGAGCGGCGGCACGTTGGGCCCGAGCGGAAAAGGAATCGCGGGCGGCGGCGGGGCGCCGGAAGACGGAGCCACAGGGCGCGCGGGGGCGTCTTCCATCGGCGCCGTTCGCGCGAGCTTCGCGCGGTCACGCGGGGCGCTCGAGGCGGGCCGGTGCGCGAGGAGAGCGATCGCGTCGGCTTCGATCCGCGCGAGGAGGTGCGAGGGCATCGGCTCGAGGCGCATCGAAGCGAGGGCGGTGGCGGCCGCGGCGTGGTCGTACGACGAGGCGTTCACGTGCGGGTGCTTACGGAGCAAGGTCTCGAGCTCGTACGCCTCGTCCGCCTCGAGCCCCACGAGGGCGCGGTCGGTCAAGAGCTCGTCGAGGCGCTCTAGCGCGGCGGACATCATCGCTGAACCTCCATACGCGGCAAGGTGCTCCCCGGTTCCGCCAAGACCTCACGAACCCGCAAAAGACCGCGCCGGGCGTGGGCTTTCACGGTGCCGAGCAGCATGCCGGTGGTGGTGGCGACCTCTTCGTGGGACAGGCCTTCCCACGCGGTGAGCATCAGGACTTGGCGCTGCTCGGGGCGCAGCCTGCGGCGAACGAGGTGACGATGGAGAGCGCGAACATGGTGCCGATCTTCTTCATGACGGACTCCTCCCGATCGCCGCGAGCGCTCGCGACGAGGGTTCTTTGGGCGTCGCGAGCGAGGCTCGGGTCCGCCGAGGTTGGGAGCGCACGGTCGCGCCGCCCGTATCGGCGACGGTCCGTCTCACGCTCTCGAACATGACTTCGCCAGCGCGAACGATCCGGATGCACCGGTCGTGCGTTTCTTTTTGCCTCGCGATCGGGAGGCGGCCCACCCCTCGTAATCATTGGAAATCACGGCATTTTATCGCACGTGCTTTTTCCGCACGGCGCCGAGCGGACGCACTCTCTTCTAGCGCGCGGGCGGCTCGCCGTCGTCGTCCTCGTCTTTTTGCGAGGCGCGGAAGGCGAGCACGAAGGGGACGAACGGAACGACCGACGCGACGAACGCGATCCATGCCTCGCGACCGGAGAGCTTCCTGGTGGCGTACGCGTCGACGACCGCGACCACATAGGCCAAGAAGAGGAGCCCGTGGAGGATGCCGACCACACGGACCGCGAGCGGCTTGTTCGCGAGGTGCTTGAGCGGCATGGCGATCCCCACGAGCACGAGGAGACTCGCGCCCTCGGCGAGGGCGAGGCGACGGAGGTTCTTCTTCACGGAACGCTCGCGAGGAGCCCGCGGTCGCGAGGCGCGGTCTCGGTGCGAAGGAGCGGCCGTCCGTAGGAGAGGAAGGTCCAAGGGACTGCCGTGAGGATCAGAATGACGACCGCGATTGCGCCGATCGCGAGGCGGCGGTAGCGGGTGCTCGGCTCGTTCGTGCGGCGCACGGCGATCCATGTGGCGTGCGTGCCGATGAACGCGAGCACCATCGCGAGCGGGTGGAGGTAGCCGAAGAACCGCAGCGTGGGCTCGCGCATCGCAAGGGAGACGTCGTGACGGGCGGCGTGGGCGGTGGAGCCCTCCGTGAAGAAGAGGACGAGCCCGAGCGCGACCTGCACATCGGTGACGCCGACCCAGAGTCGCGAGAGTGAGGTCGCGCGTGCAGACCACGCTTCCCCGCCAACGCGAGCGTTTACCGCATAACCAGCGATGGTGACCCCGCAGGCGAGCACGAGCCATCGGACCCACGAGTGCGCGTAGAGGACGACGAGGTACATCGCGGGGAGCATGACTCGGCGCGCGTGCGGACACGTGCGTCATGGGGACGCATGATGCATGCGAGCCAAAGCCCGCCCCAAAACGCAAACCAACTATCGTGCCGGCCGCCGGCCCCAAGCCCAGCCTGGCTCGGCGACGTCGCCGCTCTCGTCGCCGCTCGTCGGCCAGCACACTCCGATGGCCCCCGGCGCACCGACGCAGACGTCGAGCGACGCTCGGATGCACCTTTCGCCGGGCTGGCACTGCACCGTCGCGAGCTCGGGGCGACAAGGCTCGAACGAGGAGCCCTTGTCGTTCGTGACGCAGTCGACGAGCTCTTCGACTCGTACGCGATGGTCAG
>JAAFHV010000070.1:15624-36086 GCA_013297655.1 Myxococcales bacterium
GACGCCGTCGTGAGGCTTTCGCGTCCGCACGACGCGCTCGGCATTCTTGGCCATTCGAGCGAGGCGCGCGTGTTTCGGCTCCGCCAAAATGGGCACTGCGAGCGCGCCGATGTCGTGGCCAGATTCTTGGCAGTCGAGGAGCGATGTCGCGGCGAGGAGCGCGAGTGAAGGGGACTCCTCCGAGAGGGCGCTCACGAAGACGACATCGCGGAGCACCTCCCGTGGAGGACGACCGTCCGGCGGTGGCGCGGAGGCTGCTGAAATACGCGCGAGGCGACCCGTGAGCCCGGCGGCGAGGACGGAGAGCGGCGCCGCGAGTCGAGGGACACGGAGCGCCACCGCGGCCGACGCGCGCGAAAAGAGCAGGGCCTTCACGGGTTCCGCCACGCTCACCGTGGACCCGATCCGCGTGCTCCACGCCACGTCGAAACGCGCGAGCCGCTCGCGTGCTGCCGCGCCGATGTGATCCATCGTGGTGACAGGATCGTGGCCTCGCGCGATGGCATCGAGGGTGGCCGACACGGCTCGCCTCTCGGAGACGAGGAGGCTCTCTTCGTACGAGTCGTGGTGCCCACGACGACGCGACACGGAAGTCTTGCGAAGCGCGTCGGCCACCCCGGAACGGGTCGCGCGCCACGCCGGAAGGTCCGAGCGCGCGACCGCCCACGAGAGCATGCGCGCCACTGCCCCCCGCAGCGCGCGCTCGTGAGCTGGAAACGCGTGCGCGAGACGCTCGGCGTGGACCAAGCGCACGAGCGAGAGGCCTCCGTCGAAAAGCTTGAGAGCCAAGAATGGGAAAAACAAGGTCTCGGCGACGTCACGAAACGACCGTTCGTCCGCCAGAGCCCGCGCGACGGCCTCGTCTCTTCGCTCGTCGAGCAACGCTTCCAAGAAGGCATCTCGGTCTGGAGGCCATTCGCGCGTGGGCTCTGCAACCGGACCGCGCCCCGAGAACGCTCGCGACAAGCCCTCACCGCACGCAGCGAGCGCTTCGGCCAGTGAAAGCACACCGGCACCGACCAGGCGCTGAGCTGCGTCGAGAGACGACGCGGCTTCACCGAACCCATGCGGCGCGACCGCCAGCGCCCGCTCGAGGAGCACATCGAACGGAGCAGAAGGCTCGAGCGCCGAAATCCTCAACCCTTCACGGACGATCCCGTCGACGCGTCCATCGAAGAGCGCCCGAACGAGATCGCGCTCGAGGCGCTCGCGTTCGGCCAAACGGTCTACCGACTCGTCGACGAACACCTCCCCCGCGTGCACCTCGGACGGGAGTCGCCGCGCGGACTCGCCACCAAAAAGGCAGTGGCCCGTCTCGAGGGAGAACTTCCAGTTGTGCCATGGGCAGGTGAGCACGCCGTCCCGGACGAGGCCCATCGACAGAGGGTGTCCTTCATGGGGGCACGCATCCTCGAGCACGTGGACGGTGCCTTTCGAACGGACGCACGCGAGGCGCACTTTCCCGTGTTTGACGAGCTTCGGTTTGCCGTCTTGAAGCGACGTGAGCGTCGCGATGGCGACCAGCTTCTTCGTCGTCACTGCGCGCGCTCCGATCTGCGAAGGGAGAGGCGAACCTCATCGCTTTTGTGTTGGAGCAAAACCCCCGTACTGGCGCGCCAAGTCCTCGCCGAAGTACGAACGAGAGACCACGGCCGGCCGACAGGAATGCCTACGCGAGCGGTGCGGACGCATGCTCGGAAGCGCTGGCGAAGGGAGCAGTCGCTCCGCGACCTCGGAATTCGCACTCGACGGTACGTTAGAGCGGAAGGCGGGCACGCGAAAGGACGAAGTGGCGACCGCGGCGAGGAGCCCGGCTCGGACGAGCGGCGCAGGAGCCCGTAGGTCGACGAATCGCGGCCGCGTACCGGCGCGACGACGATCATGGGGCGGACGCGACCGCCGAACGTCAGCGCGCCGAGCTCGGCGCGGTGAGGCGTGGCGGTCGAGATGGTGCACTTTGGTGTGCGGACGTTTTGATGCAGCCAGCATTTCACGGCGTTTCGGCGCCCGACGCGAACCGCACGCGCTCTTGTGAGCGGTACGCGATTTGCTCCAGCGAGCCGAGCCTACCGACCCCATGTCGGCGCACGTTAGAAGGAGCTACTCAATGAGCCATCGCATTACGGTCGCCTGCGCAATTTCGGTCTTTTTCCTCGCGGCCTGCGCAGCCGATCCTGGCAAGAAGGTGAGCGCCGCAGAAGCCGAGCTCTCCAGCGACCAGCAGAAGGCGGGCGCCGCCGAGCGCGACAAGAAGGCCGAGTCCACGAGCAAGCAGGAGTCGGAGCACGCCGAGGCCACGTCCGACAAGAACACCGCGACGACGGGCGCGAAGAAGGATGTCGCCGTCGCACAAGCCGCCCTCACGCAGGACCGTCGCGACTTCGACGCGAAGGTCAAGGAGCGCCTCGCGAAGATCGACGCGAAGGTGAAGGAGCTGAAGACGAAGAGCTCGAAGCTCAGCGGGAAGAAGGCCTCCGCCTTCAAGACCCACGAGTCGGACTTCACGAGCCAGCGCGGCACCACGGGCTCGAAGATCGCGGGCCTCGAGAGCACTTCGAGCGACGCGTGGGCGAGCGCGAAGACCGACCTCGAACAAAAGCTCGACGCGCTCGAGAGCACGATCGCGGCCATGGAAAAAGACATGTAACGACGAAGTAGGCACTTCGAGCCCGGGGCACCATGGCTCCTCGGAGTGGGTCGAGACGGATGCGGCGTCCACCTCGCGGAGAGGCTCGCCGCCGAGGCGGTACGGACTACGAGGGCGGGAAACAAATCATCATGAGATCCCTCGGAGGCGTTCCGCTCGGAAAAACCGCGCGAAGTCGCTGACCTCATCGCCTTCGTGGTGTCGCCACGCGCAGGGTCCATCGCCTTCGTGGTGTCGCCACGCGCAGGGTCGATCACGGGTACGGAGATCGTAGTCGACGGAGGCACCGTGCCTACGGCGCAGCCGCGCGATCGCCTCTCGACCGCCCCATCACGTTGACCGAACCCTCGCGACCCGAGAGAATGGCCGGATCACGCCGCGGTCCTCACGACCGGCAGCCCCGACCGAAGCGCCATTGGAGCCCCATTCTCATGTCCGAAAAGCTGATTGACCGTGTCCCCGGCGGCCGCGTCGTGGCCTGTTCCGAAGAGGGCTTCGCGCCCGCCGAGAACCTGCTCGCCACGCGAGCGCCGGAGTTTCGCTTCGGGGTCTTCATCCCCGGCAAGGGGCAGGAGTTCGACTCGTGGGAGACACGCCGGCACAACCCCTCTCCTCCCGGCCCGCCTGATTGGGTGGTGCTGGAGCTCGGAACCCCTGGCGCGATCGGCACGGTCGACATCGATACGCACTGGCACGACGGCAACCACGCGGAGCGCGGGGCGCTCTATGCCCTCGAAGGGAAGCCCGGTGAGTCCCCCTCGCGCGACGACGCGCGCTGGCTCGAGCTGCTCGCGGCGACTCCCCTCGATGGCCACGCGCATAACGTGTTTCGTACGCCCGCCGGCCGCGGCCGCACCTTCACCCACGTCATGCTCGAGAACCACCCGGACGGCGGCATCGCGCGGCTCCGTTGTTACGCCGATCGCGCCCCCACGGGCACCGATCCGGGCGAAACGACCACGCGACGCATCCGTCACGAAGCACCAATCCCGCGCGGCGGCGACACGGCTCACCACTCGCCGAGCGAAGCGGAGGTTGCCGCGCGCTGGGCTGCGCTCGGACCGAACGCGGAGGTCGATCTCGCGTGCGAGGCCTTCGGCGGTCGCGTCGTCGGCACGAGCAACAACCGTTACGGACATAGCCAGCAGCTCATCGCCGAGGCCGCGCCAAAGAGCATGGGCGACGGGTGGGAGACGAGCCGCAGCCGCGGCGGGGAGCACCTCGACTACGTCGAAGTGGCGCTCGGACGCGCAGGCCTCGTCGATCGTATCGAGGTCGACTTTACGTACTTCGTCCTCAACAACCCCGTCGCGCTCCGCGTGGTTGGCGCGCTCGTGGAGGAGGGAGCGAGCGTTACCGAGAGCACCGAATGGCTCGAGCTCGTCCCTCGCACGCCGGTCAAGTCGCTCGCAGGAGGCGTTCTGCGGGTGGAGGGGGCGCAGCTTGGATCGGTGGGGAGAGTGAGCCACGTGCGGCTCGAGACGTTCCCTGACGGGGGGGCGAATCGGCTGCGGGTGTTTGGCCGGGCGGGGTAGTCGCGCCAGAGGCGCCGGGTCGCGCCCCGTCGAAGCGCACCGCCGCTGCTCCCGCGCCCGAAGCTCCGCCCCGCGCCCGCCGATAGGCACCGGTCGACGGCGCCAACTGGCCGGATCGATTCGTATCCTAGTCGGGTCTACCCGCGCTTTCGACACGCCAGGAGCGAAGCGCGGCTGGCCTCGCTTCCGTCCGAACGCCGCGCCGAAGGGCCAACATGTTGAAATCTTTGGATACGATCGCCGTTGGTTCCCGCTCGCTCGAAGGTTATCGGCGCCCGCCATCGCTGATAGCCAATGAAGCGCGCCCCTTCGCGCTGCCCGGCGCACCGTCGTCGACGGCTCGTTCTTCCGTCTCGTTCGGTACGCCAGCTCCGTCGAGCTCGTCGACGTCGGTCCCCGCCGGCGATCGTTGCGTTCCGGTCGGTACGATGGGTTCGCCGCGCGCCTCTCCGCTGCCAGCGGACACTCTCGCCCGCCCCCCTATCCGCGCTCTCTCGAGCTCCGCGGCATAGTCGTCCGTGTGCTCGGAGCCAATCGTGACGACGTGCGTTCTCGCCCCCGGCTCTCGGTAGGTCACCTCGACACCGCGCCCCGAAGCTGACTGGCCCACCCACGTCCGCACGATCCCATCGAGACCGATCGACACTTTGCCTTGCCGAAATCCTTCGAGCGTTACGACACGAACCGCCTCGATCGCGGAGTGCGCGACCCGCCGCTTCGTCCAACCGAAGTGGATATGAAGATGCGACGTCGTGACCATCGATCGGTACACCGAGAACATCGCTCCGAGCACCGCCATCGTCACGCCGAGCAGCGCGAGCGGAGCCCCGGCGCCGAGGCCCACCGCGAGCGGTAGCACGCCAAAAATGGCGGCCGCGACGAGCGCGAGGCCGACCGCCCCGAACACCGCGAGGAACACGATCGCCACCGCGAAGGCCGACCGCGACACGACCTTCTCGCGAAAGAGCACACGCTCGTTCGGTTCCATATACTTCTGTTCGTATTCGTCCATCGTCAGTCACTCGAAGGAAACGAGAAGCAGAGCCAGGCTGATGACACGCCTCGCCGAAGGCCGACCGCCAACCGAGGCGAATAGCGACATCGGCAGGACCAGGAGCGTCGCACGGCGCCATCGCGGCGGCACGCACCTTCATCGCCCGCGCCCTCGCGAGCGCGATCGTCTGCGCCAAGATGGTGTTCCCCCAGGCGAACTGCGCCAATCCGCGGCGGCGGCGCGTTCTTCACGAGCACGATAGCCATCACGACCGTCGAGCGGAGCACACGCACCCACGACGTGCGCCACCACGTAGAGCGCGGGTCTCGGCGCTCTTCCGGCGCTCGGCAGTCCTCGAACGATCGAGTAGCCTGACACCACAATGACCAAGATCCTTTACGGCGCGCTCGCTCTCGGAAACCGCATCGGCCCCGACGCGTGCTCCACGGTCGAGCAACGCGCTGTCGACGGATCTCCCCGAATCGTCATGCTCGCAGCAGTCGAGGGTGATCTCGCCACACCCGCCCTCGAGGCAATCAAAGGCGCCCTCGCCAAGGTCGCGCAGGCAGACGAGACCGTGGCCGCGAAGTTGGCAGCCGCCGCGCCGCCGCCGCCGTACGCCTCGGGCGTCGCGGTCGTGCTCTTGGAAGGGGCGCGTGCGTTCGTCGCATCGAAGGGGGCTGCTCGGTGTTACCTCGACCGAGGTGGAAAGCTCGAAGCGCTCGCGCCTGGTGTCTACGAGCTTGGTCCGGGCGACGCGATCCTCGCCGCGAGCCGCTCTGGCCTCACCGCGGGCGACGCGTTCTTCGACGCCACGGTGCCTTCCGTACCCAACGACGAGTTTCACAACAATGGCCTCGACGAAGCGCTCGAGAAGGCTCTCGCGCGCGCCGTGAGCAAGCTGATCGCCGTCGCGGCGGCGCGGGTGGGCTCGTAAATGTACGCAGGCCATCTCGACTTCGGCGCGGAGCTCGTTTGGACGTTGGACGATGCCCTGCCACCGTCGGTATGCGACGCGTACATCGCGAAGATGCGCGCGCGGAGGGCCGAGGCCGAGGTCGCGCCGATCGTCGGTCACGATGGTCGCCCCGAGATCGATCTCGCGACGAGGAACAACACCCGTCTCATGTGGGACGACGAGGTCGAAGCCAACGCGCTCCTCGCCCGCGTAGCCCACACGGTGCCGGCACGCCTCTCGAATCGCACGCTCGTAGGAGCCAATCCTCGGTTACGCCTCTATCGCTACGAGCCAGGCCAAAAACACGGCGTGCACTGGGATACCGTCGTCGAGCTGCCCGGCGGCGTGGAGAGCCTGCTTACCCTCGTCTTCTATCTGAACGACGACTTCGAGGGCGGCGCGACGGACTTTCCCGAGTTGAAGCGCGTGATCGTGCCGCGTCGCGGCGCAGCCCTGCTCTTTCAACATCGGATTTTGCACGAGGCGACAGCGGTGGTGCGGGGGGAGAAGTACGTGCTGCGAACGGACGTGCTCTATCGGTGACAGGCCAGAGGACGTGGCACCCGCAACGGACATCGTCGCAAAGCGCTGATCTCGAAAAGGCGGGCGCAACCGATGGCGGATCAGGACCAATCGCGCGGGTGGCGCGGCGGCGAGAGGGCCGCCCCGTTTGACGGAAGCTTCCCTCGCGGTCTCGAGCCGATGGCCACCCCTGGCACACTCTGGCGCCACGAAACCGCCCACAACTCTCGCGATTTCCGCGAGGCAGTGCCTGGCACGCCCGCTGCAAAAGAGCACACCATGAAGTCGTTGGTCGTCCTCTCCGCTTCTGTGCTGCTCACCCTCTCCGCCCTCCACGGGACGGCGCACGCGTGCTCCCCCGCCTACAACCCTGATGGCCTATCCAACGTGGCCGTCGTTGGCACCGACACGCTGCCGCTCGACTCGGGTCTCGTGATGACGGCCAACCTTCGGAAGGTGTCCGACGCGGACGCGCTCCGGACCTTGACGGTGGAGGTCACGAACCGAGAGGGCGCGTCGATCGTGGGCAAGACGTCGATCGTGAAGCGTCAGCCGAGCTACAACGGCGCAGAGCGCGTCGTGATTCAGTGGCTGCCGGACACGCCGCTCACCGAAGGTCAGGAGGTTCGCGCGCGCGTCACCCAGCCCGTCCCGGATGGGAAGTCGAGAGCCACCGAGCACACGTTCCTGGTGAGCGGCGTAAAGCTCGCGGAGCTCGTCGCGCCACAGGTGCTCGTCGCGGGGACGTCGTTCCAAGAGGCGCCCGATACCAGCGTTCCGGCGGGCAACTGCAAAGTGGCTGAGTCCCAGCCTGGTATGTGCACCGCCGGCCTCATCAAAGGCGCCGATCTCTCGTTCGCGCCTCGCTTGCGCCAATACCCCTTCTTCCTCGTCGAGGTGAAGAGGTCGCTGCCGCCCGCGTTGGACGCCTTCGTCGAATACACGGTAGCGGGCGGCACTCCCATCTTCAGCGTCGACCGCGACGGGCGGCTGAACGTGCCCGTGGGCGTGGCGCCGGCGGGCTCCGAGTTTTGCGTCGAGATCAGCGCCGTCGGGCTCACGGGGGGCACCCCGCGCACCGCAAAGAGCTGCGCCCAGGTCCCAGAGTCGCCTCCCGTGTCCGAGGCAAACCAAGCGGCCTACCTCTCCTCGGCCACGAAGCTCTGCGAGGCCGGTACGATTACCCCCGACGACGTCGCGGAAGACGTCGCCGACGCGCAAGGCGGTTCCTCCGGAGGTCATGGCTGCAACGCCACGAACCGCAACGCTCCCGCGCCTGTCGCGGGCATCGCCGCCGTGGCCGCGCTCGTCGCGCTCCGAAGACGCTCGCGAAAGGCGAAGAGCGAAGGTACGACGCCGTAAAAATCGACGACCACTCTCGAAAGCGTAAAGCGGCCTCCGCGGCACCATGGAACGTGCGACGAATGCGTGGCTCCGTGCCGCTCGTCAGTCTGCGGGGGTACGCCCGATCCGCTTCAAAGCAATATACGCCTCAGGATGACGATTGGTGCGCGCGAGTGTGAAGTACCGCTCGGCCTCGTCGATCGACCTCTCGACGCCCTCACCACGCTCATGAATGAGCCCGCGCTCGAACGCCGCCACGCACGGGTCCTGCCTGACGGCCCGCTCGAGGAGACGAACGACCTCGCGCACGTCCCGAGCGACTCCCTCGCCCATACGGAAACAGTCCGCCAGGTTCAGCAGGGCGAACAGTAATCCTGCTCCGCTGCCTTCATGAACCACGCGACCGCCTCGCCGAGATTCCTGGCGACGCCCTCCCCCTCGGCGTAGCGGGTGCCAAGGTCGTTCATCGCCGCAGCGTCGCCCTCTTCGGCACTGATTCCACCGAACGGCGACCGCGGCTGGGAGGTCCAGTGCCGGCAGCGGATGATCCCGACGCACGCGGCGATCACGGATACCGAAGCGCGACTCGCCGCCCTCGCAGAGCCGTTCGGCGGTCACGCGGACGGCTGGGGTTCGATGAGCAACCCGGACGGCTCTCCCGCGGAGTGAACGTCACCACCTGTTCCGAGTGAGGCGAGCCGTGACGGCGCGGCGGTCTGCGCCGTCGTCGTGGACGGCACGTCCCGAACCGCTTGCTCATGCGCTCGACACGTCGCCATCCGTTGCTCGCGCGCGAGTCCGAGAGCGCGACCGCAGGACGCAATCACGCGCCGACGACGCCGCTCTCGGCGCCGCTTTCCGCCTCCCCCGCCCCCTTTCCCATCCCCGCCGTTGCCGAACCTGCCCCCTCCGGCTAAGGAGGGCCTCAAATGGCGGAGCTTCTGCCCGAGGACGTGGAAAAATGCCTGGCCGTGATGCAATCGCTCGTCGACGATCGCACGCGCCTCAACACCCTGCCGGACGAGCTTCGGGTCGCCCTTCTCACCGTCGCCGGGCGCCTCTCGCGGCCTACGCGGGACGAGTCGCGCAAGGCGGCGAAGGCCTTTCGGCGCATCGAGCGCAAGGTCGCGCAGACCGACGACCGTGAGGCGCGCGCCGGAACCGAGATCCGCGCCGCGCGGCGAGCCGAGGTCTTCAAGGCGCCGCCTCGGCTCACGGCCGGCGAGGACACCGGCGAAGGCGAGACCGCGCGCCGCCCGGAAGACGTGCGCGAGCTCAAGAACCCACGCGCTTGTTACGTGTGCAAAGCCTCGTACACCAAGCTCCACTTCTTTTACGACGGAATGTGCGAGCCGTGCGCGGAGAAGAACTACGACAAACGATTCCAGACCGCCTCCCTCGAGGGCCGGATGGCCGTCATCACCGGGGCACGAATCAAGATTGGATTCCAGGCCGCCCTCATGATGCTGCGCGCGGGCGCTCGTGTGATCGTCACCACCCGCTTCCCGCGCGACGCCGCCACCCGCTTCTCGCGCGAGGACGACTTCGCGAAGTGGCAAGATCGGCTCGAGGTCTACGGCCTCGATCTTCGGCACTCCCCCAGCGTGGAGCTGTTCGCGCGTTACCTCGACCAAACCAAAGACCGGCTCGACATCCTCGTCAACAACGCGGCGCAGACCGTGCGCCGCCCCGCCGGCTTCTACGCCCACATGCTCGACCTGGAAGAGCGCCCTGCCGACAGCCTGCCCCCCGCCGTGCAGGCCGTGCTCCGCGGCCACGAAGAGTGCAAGGCCGCGATGCTCGCCGGACGGCCCTTCGAAAGGTCGCGCGGCGAACGCGCGCTCGGCACCGGCGCGGGCAGCTCCGAGGCGACGGGGTTCGTCGCTTGGCGTGGTGAAGGGCCGGGGGTCGGCATTCGGTCCTCGGCGAGGCTCTCCCAAGTACCGTGTGCGTACGACGACGCGACCCAGGACGCCGAGGTCTTCCCGCTCGGCAAGGCCGACGCCGATCTCCAGCAGATCGACCTTCGCCCGATGAATAGCTGGCGCCTCCGCCTCGCCGACGTACCCTCGCCCGAGATGCTGGAGGTGCAGCTCGTGAACGCGGTCGCCCCGTTCATCCTCTGCAGCAAGCTAAAAGACCTGATGATGCGCCACCCCACTGGCGAGAAACACATCGTGAATGTCTCCGCGGTAGAGGGCCAGTTCGCGCGCGGCACGAAGACCGACAAACACCCGCACACGAACATGGCCAAAGCCGCGCTCAACATGATGACCCTCACGAGCGCCCCCGACTACGCCAAAAACGGTATCTTCATGAACGCGGTCGACACGGGCTGGGTCACCGACGAAGACCCCGCCGCCATCTCCGCCCGAAAGCAGGAGATGCACGACTTCCAACCCCCGCTCGACATCGTCGACGGCGCAGCACGTGTATGTGATCCGTTCTTCTCGGGCCTCCTCACCGGCCGCCACGTGTGGGGCAAGTTCCTCAAAGACTACGAGCCCTGCGCCTGGTGAACGGCGCCGCCGAGCGCACCAACCGGCTCGCAGGCCTCCCCCCTGCCGACCCCGCGCATCGACGACGACGCCCGCCAAGGCCTCACGCTCTCCACGCGCCACTTCGCAAGACGACCCTCGACGACGGCCTCCGATAGCGGCCGATGGATTCCAAGATGCACTCCAAGAAACAAATCGCGATTTCCGACATGGAAGCGCCCGAGCGATACGACTATTTCGTGCGAAAGGTGTGCGACTTCGAGGTGGTGTGGGGCCTCTCCAACGAGGGCTGGGCGGCGGGAAAGATCGACGGCGTCGACGTGATCCCGGTGTGGCCCGAGCGAGAGCTCGCCGCCGCCTGCGCCACGGGCGACTGGGCCGATCTCGTTCCCAAAGAGATTCCCCTCGATGACTTCCTGAAGAAGTGGCTCCCAGGGGCGACGGCAGACGGTACCAAGTTCGCCGTCTTCCCGACCGTCACCCAAAAGGCCGCCGTCGTGGACAACGAGACGCTCCGCGCCGACCTCGAGACCGAGCTCGCCCCCGAGGAAGAAACGCCCCCCTCCCCCTGATTCGACGAGGGGAACCACTGCACGCTGCACACATCGGCCCTCGCGCCGCCTCGCGCCGCCTCGGCCGTCGCCGCGGAGACGTAGGCGTGTGTTGCATGGGCACACCCACGTTCGGCGCCGTCTCCGGATCCAGTTGCGCTGGCGGCACTCGAGGTGTTGCTATTCGATCGTGCTGGTACGGCCGCGGAGGGGGAAGGGCACCGGGACGCGGCGCGCTCGACGCGGCGTGCCTCGCGTGACCGTGTGGTCCCGTCCCATGACTCCCAGGCTCCCGACCTCACCCATCGACCGCCCATCACGCGGCGGCGCAACACTGGCAGAAGAGAGACGAGGCATACGTCGATGAGAGAGTTCCCGAATTTCTCCGGCAACGTTTTCAAGCGCCCCCCGAACTACGAGCAAAACGTGGGCGGCGGCGGTGAGATCGACGACTAGACCGCGCACGCCTATCAGTACGCCACGTCGTCCATGCCGGGGCAGCTCCAGCCCGCCGCCATCGTCTACGCGGCCAACGAAGCCGACATCAAACTGGCAGTTCAGTACGCCCGCGAAGCCGGCATCGCGGTCGCGGTGCGCACCGGCGGGCACCACTTCTGGGGCCACTCGTCGACCAACGGCGAGAACATCCAGGTCGACATCTCAGGCTTCCCAAATTCGAGTACGACGACGCCGAGAAGACGGTGACGTGCGGCGTAGGCCTCGATCTCTCGACGATCGACGAGAAATTCACGGCCCTCGGGGCGTTCATCCCACACGGGCAGTGCGGTGCGGCGCGGTGCGCGCGGGCGGGCACCTGCAGTCGGGTAGGTTCTCCGTGTTCTGCGGCCGCTCGCACGGCTGGTTCTGTGACCATATCACCCAGTTTCGACTCATCACCGCCGACCTCGAGACGCGCGTCGTTCGCAAGCCGGCCTTAGGCCAGCCCGACAAAGAGAACGACGACCTGTGGTTCGCCATCGTCGGCGGCAGCCCCGGTAACTTCGGTATCGTCACCGAGATGACGATAAAGCCTCTCTGGGACAAGGATTACCCGGAGAGCCGCACGTCGACCATCTACATGCACTACTCGCGCGAGGCCCACGAGGCGCTCCTGCAGATCGTCGCCGAGTACAACGACAAGGACGACCTGCCCGCCGACTTCAACCTTTGCGCCTTCGTGCTCGGCTCGTACCCGCTCGTGCTCCGCCCCAACATCGACACTCGCATGATGAGCCAGCACCCCGAAATCTACGGCGAGGGCCTGGAGCCGCACCCTTCGGTTTTGGGTATTTGGGCCACCTGGTGCAACCTCGACGGCGGCGAGTACTCGCAAGAAGCGAAAGACTTCTTCGCGGACATCGAAGCAAAAACGCGTCCCCACGTGTCGATCATCGACGAGATCTTCACCAAAATTATGGCGACGATCTTCGGCAAGGTGATGCCCATCCTCACGCCGGACAAGGCCGTGCCCATGTCGGCGCTCACGCGGGCGTACTCGTTCCCGAAGCGGGTGCACGCCAACCCTTACGTCTCCGGTACGTGGTGCGGCCAGTCGATGTCGCTGACGACCAACGGTTTTGCCAAGTGGGGCGCCGAGGTCACGGCGCAGGTCGAAGACCAAGAGGGCTGCTACCCCGACTTCGAGTGGGTCGTATGCGGCGGAAAGCACTCGAAGAACAAGACGAACGCGCTCACGAACCCCACGTCCGTGGCCTGGCGCGACCTCACGATCCTGTGCTTCCAATACGTGCACTACGACAACACCGACCTCCTCGGAAAACCATGGAGCGGGCCCGCCGACTTCTCCTTTGCGTGGGTCCCCAAAGCGAAGTCGGGCGCCATCGGCCCGAACGGCACGGTGGGCACCGAAGACCACCGCTGGAACGCCTTCCCCGAACAGGACAACGACCTCGACGCGAGTCGCAAGCACTACTTCCAGTCCGAAGCGGTGTATCAGCGGGTGCTCGATACCAAACGATGGATCGATCCCCACGACGTGTTCACCGCCAACCGTTTCTGCGTCGGCGCGAGCCGCAAGTACAAATCCGGGTAACGGGACGAGGGCGCGTGCTCCAATGGATACTTCAGTAACGTGACTCGGCCCGAACCTCGATTGACCGACCTCGTCTCCCGCTGGCGCGAGCGCGCCGACGGCGACATGTCCGACTGGGCCGCGTTCGAGGCGTGCATGCTCGAGGATCGCGCCCTCCTCGGGCGCGCCTGGGAGACAAGCGACGACGCCTTCTCCATGCTCCTCGCGTTGTGGGGAATGCACACGGAGACCGAGCACGAGGCGACCATCGCCCTCACCCAAGCCCTCTCGTTTTGTCCGGCCTTCGCCAAGCTCGCAGAGACTCAGGCGCGGTGCCCACCCGGAAGCAACTACAACGGGCCTTCGCTCTTTCGCTTCAAGCAGCTCGCGCAGACGGCGCGGCGGGCCCTTCGTGAGGCCACGGAGCAAGAGCGAGCGGCCCTCGACCGGCGGCTCTGCGAGGCGATTCGGTCCGTCGTGCCCGACCTACGCGCCCTCGAAGACCGCGGTGAGCCCGCGCTCGCCACCTCGGCCGACACCAATCGATCACGGCCCTCTTTGTCGTGCGGAGCGCGGGTGCGTCTTTGCCATAGTCCGGGCACGTGGGGCACGGTCTCGCGGGTAAGTTGGAATACCCGCTTCCGCTGCTGGACCTATTGGCTCGAGGGCGACCCCACACGACGAAAGGCCGAAGATTTCGTCGAGGAGCGAGGCCCCTCGGCGACGTAGAGCGCACTCCTCGTCGCTCGCCAAACGCGCGAGCGAACAGGCCGCGCACTACCGGGCGCCTGCCCGGTCTACGAGCTTCCGCGCCCGCGACCCATGCAGATTGCATGCGATTTGGATCGCGTCATCGCGGAACGGGGTTCTTCGCGAGCTTGCGCTGGAGGCTCTTTCGCTCGATTCGAAGCACACGCGCGGCCTGCGACACGTTGCCCCCACAATCCACGAGCACCCGCTGGATGTGCTCCCACTCGGCGCGCGCGAGGGACGGAGCCTCGTGCGAAGGGAGCGCCCGCGGCTCGCTCGGGTGCGCGCCGCTCGCGAAGGCGACGAGCAGATCGTCCACGTCGGCCGGCTTCGGCACGAAGCTCGTCGCGCCGCGCTTCACCGCGTCGACCGCGGTCGCGATGCTCCCATAGCCGGTCAGCATCACCACGTTCGTCGTCGCGCGTATGCGCTTGAGCGCCTCGAGGAGCACGATCCCCGAGCCCTTCGGCAGCTTCAAATCGAGCACCGCGTAGTCTGGCGGCGTGACCCGCGCGATCGTGAGCGCGGCCTCCACGTCGTCGGCCTCGTGCACGCCGAACCCACGATCGGCGAACGCGCGCACGAGCCGCGTGCGGTAAACATGGTCGTCGTCGACCACGAGGACGGAGCTTTTTTTCACGCGGCCCTCAAGCACGGCGGCCACGCCGCTTCGCCCGGGAGCACCAACCGCGCGCGTGTACCCTTGCCCTCGGTGTCGAAGTCGAGGCGCCCGTGCCAGGCATCGACGAACGCGTGACACAGAAAAATCCCGAGCCCCATCCCCTTCCCGGCGGGCTTCGTGGTGAGGAACGGATCGCCGAGCCGCGCGAGAATTTCCGGAGGAATTCCAGGACCTTCGTCGCACACCTCGAACACCACCTCGTCGGCGCGGATCGTCACCGTGAGGCGCACCGGGCCTTCGCCCGTCGCGGCGAGGCCGTTCGACGCAAGGCTCGCGAGGGCCTGCACGAGGCCTAGCCGCGGTACGCGCACCTCCTCGTCGCTCGCACCGAACGTCGACGCCACCCGCGCGCGCTCGTGCGACGGCAACGACGCGACGATGTCGTGGTGCAAAGCAGCGAGCGACACTCGCGTCGGCAGCTCACCTATCTGGTCACCCGCCCGCGCGGCCATACGCGAGATGATCGCGCGGCATCGCTCGACCTCTGCACGAATGAGGGCGGCGTCCTCGGTCGCGCGGCCCGGATCGTCGGCGATGACCGCGTCCAAATCATTGGCGACGACCGCGATCGTGCCGAGTGGTGTCGCGAGCTCGTGGGCTGCCCCGGCCGCGAGCGCTCCGAGCGACGCGACCGCCTCTGCCCGTGACGACGCGCGCTCCGCCCGGACGAGCGCGTCTTGGCGCGTACGGACCGCATCGGTGAGCCGCCTCACGACCGCCGCGATCACGATCGCGGTCGCCGCGAACGTGAGCAGATCGACCCGCGAGGACGCGGTCGCCCCCGCGCCGACGACCAGCCACGCGTGGCCCGCGATCGCGGACAAAACGAGCGCCGTCGTGCAACGTTTGTCGAGCACGAACGCGCCCATCGCGACGAGCGCGAGGTAGAGCGTCGCGAACGGCCGAGCGGAGGGCCCCGCGAGGGCGAGGAGCGCGGTGAGCTGGGCGACGTCGGCGAGGAGCATGAGCCCCGTCGCACGGGCGTGCCACGTACCAGGTCGGCGCAGCGCCAAGGCGAGGGCGGAGTTTCCGAAGAGCCCCACCAGCACGAGCGCCGCGAGCGGTGCGTACGGCAAGGCCGACCGAAAACCGAGTCGCGCCACGGCGAGCGTGAGCACTTGCACCGCGATGGTGTGCCACCGCATGTTCACGAGCCACCGCACCGCCGCCTCGGCCGAGAACACGCGCTCCCCTGGTCCGCGAGGATCGATGTGCCGCGTGAGGCGCGTGAGGTGCGCGAGGTGAGGGCCGTTGCTCGACCCGTGAATATCCCTCCCGTACGACCCGTGAATTTCGCGAAGGGGGGACAACGAAGATGCCAATCCCGAAGGTGCCAACCGCGACGCCGCCATCGGTTCACCCTAGCGCGTGACCTCCGCGATCCCTGCGTCATCCGGACGCACCCCTGCGGCGCTTTGACGCATTCCGAAGTCCGAGGCCCAGCCCCACTCTTCCGCGATGCCGGACGTCACCCGCCTCGAGCCATCACGTAAAGAGCGTCGCGATCGTGTCATGTCGCAGCTCGCGCGCCTCGCTCCCCTCGGCCCGATCCGCGATCGCGCGTGGCAATGCTCGGTGCCCTACTCCACCCTTCGGCGCTGGATCGAGGCGGACCCGCGGCTCTCGGCCCGCGTCGCGCGGGAGCGTCGAGGCCCTCGCACGGCGACCTGAGGAGCGGCGCGCCGACCCAACCTCGCGCTCAGCGCGGCCCGCGACTTCGCAACGATTCGTTGCGAACCTTGGGCTCCGGTCGGGGGGCCGCTCCGAGCAACACCGTATCCACGAGGCGAGCCAAAAAGAGGTCGTCCACGCGCTGGTTCATCATGAAGAAGCGGTGATGGATGGGTCCGAAGAGCATGCCGCGGAGCACGTCGACGTCCACGTCGGCGCGGAGCTCCCCACGCTCGACGGCGCGGTCCACCATGCTGCGATCGGCCTTCTCTTTGCTCTCGCGGATCGCGTTGCAAATGTGGACCACGTCGGGGTCGGTCACCTCCGCCATCACCATGCGCATCACGCCCTGCCCGGACACCGACATCATGAATTGTGTCAGATGTTTGGAGGCCTCGAGCAGGTCGCCGCGCAGGCTGCCGGTATCGGGCGGGGGAGCGGACTCGCTCACCAGCGCGAGCATCGCCTCGTGCACCAGCTCGCGCTTCGTGGGCCACCTTCGGTAGACGGTCGTCTTGTGGACCTCGGCGCGCGCGGCCACGTCCTCCACGCGGAGCGCGCGGTATCCGACCTGCGCGAGCTCCTCGCGGGTAGCGGCGAGCACCTTCTTTACGACGGTGTCACCGCGCGCGCTCTTCTCGGGGATTTCCTGGGTCCGCTTCTTCATGCTCTCGCCCGATCCTAGCATTCGTAAATTTTCGCAACGAAGTGTTGCGATAGAGCTTGCGTCATGGCATTCCAATTCGCAACCATGAGTTGCGATGTTTCGGTAGCGCTCCGGCGACGCGGGTCCCGCTCGCTTGGCCCATCTCTTTCGCCGTAGCTCCCTCGACCGAACGCGCTCTCCCCAACGCCGACCTCCCTCCCCCACCACGCCTCACTGCGCTCACGCTGGCGCAAACCCACGCTCGCATCGTCGTCCCCCGACGACGTCTCGCCCGGAATCGCCTCGGGCACCTTGTCGACTTCCCGCCACCAGCCTCAACGTCGCGGCGCAGCTCGCGCAAAGACGTGACGGCAACAATCGCTACTAAGCGTTGCGATAGTCGCCGCGGTGTGGCAACCCTCGATGCACCGCATCGTCGCGATGGAACGAATCCCATGAGATCAACTTGGTTCGGGCGCATCGTCGCCACCGCAGCGCTCGCGCTGCTCGTCCCTTCCTCAGCTCACGCCCTCCAGCCGCTCGCGACGTTCCTCGCCGGCACCCGCGAGAGAAATCCCGAAGCGCGCTTGGCGGACGCGACGATTCAACAGCGCGAGGCCGAGGTCGATCTCGCCCGAGCGCGGCTGCTCCCGTCGTTCGCGGCGCGCGGTGCGCTCACCCACAACCAGTACGAGGCCGTGGCCACTCTTCCCGGCTCGCCACCGCTCGTCATCATCCCGCAGAACCAGCTCGACGCGTTCCTCGTGCTCGACGTGCCGATCGCGGATTTGGCCCAGTTCTCCCGCTTCGATACGCAGAAAATCCAACTCGAGCTGTCGCGGGCGACGCAAGGGCTCACCCACCGCCAGCTCGCCGAGCGGGTGGTCCGCTCGTACTACCTCGTCATCGCGGCCGCGGCCCTGCGCCAGGCCACCGACAAGAGCCTCGACTTGTCCGAGAAGAACCTCGCGATGGTGAAAGACCGCGTTACCGCCGGTGTCGCCCCTCCCCTCGATCTCGAACGCGCCACCGCGAACCTCGAGCGCGCGAAACAAGACGTCGCCGACGCCGAGCTCTCCCGTGTGCTCGCCACGCGCAGCCTGGAGACCATCACGCGCGTCACGCCGGAGGCGCCCACCGTGTTCCCGGAGGACGATCTCCACGAAGAGACCGCGCTCGCGATCTGGATCGGGCAGGGAAAAGAGAGCCTCCCCGAGTACAAGGTCGCCGAGACCGAAGCGAAGCTGGCGGACGCGACCCGCCGCACCGCGAACCTGGCCTATCTCCCGTCGCTCTCCGCGCAGGCGCAAGAGCGCTTCACCAACGCGACCGGCTTCACCGGACGCGTCGCCTCGTACACCCTCTCCGCCACCCTCTCGTTCCGCTTCGACCTCGGGCTCCTCGCCCAGCAGGACATCGCGAAAGCGCAAGCCGCCGCCACCGTCGCGCGCGCCGACGGCACCAAGCGCAACGTCGAGGACGCGATCGTCGAGGCGTGGCACCGCACCGGCACCGGCATCGCCAAAGCGCGCGCCGCCCGCGCACAAATGAAAGCAGCCGACAGCGCGGCCCGCATCGCCCAAGACCGCTACTCGAGCGGCGCCTCGACCCAGCTCGACGTGACCCAAGCCCAGCGCGACGCGTTCACCGCCAACGTCGCCCGCATCCAAGCCGACCTCGACGTCACCCAGGCTCGCGCCATTCTCCGCATCGCCGCGGGGAAGTCCTCCGAGCTCATGCAGAAATGACTCCGCGCACTCCCACTCCTTCCGTGTCGCCAAAAGCCTTCGCGAGCGAGCCCTCGATGCCCATGCCCCTCATCTCCCGCAGCAAAAATCTCTCTATATTGCGAGGACTTACGGTCGCCGCCCTCTTCGGGAGCGCGCTCTGCCTCGCGGGTTGCCAAAAGCAGGCCGACGCCAAACAGGAGGACGCAGCGCCGCCCGTGCACGTCGAATCGGCCGACGTGACCACCGTCGACTCTCCGATCAACCTGCGCCTCACCGGCACCCTCAAGGGTGCACGCGAGACCGACCTCGCCGCCAACGCCGCCGGTCGTGTCGTGAAGACGGTCGTCGAGCGCGGTCAAATCGTGAAACAGGGTGACCTCATCGCCCAGCTCGACACGAGCGCCGCCGCGCTCTCCCTCGCCGAAGCCAACGTCGCTGTCGCGACCTCGAAGACGCAAGAAGAGATCAGCAAGGCAGATTGCGCCCGCTACGAGGCGCTCAAGGGCAAAGGCACCATGAGCGATCTCGAGTACGACCAGGCCACGGCGAAGTGCAAGACGGCGCCGCTCAGCCTCGAAGCCGCCAAAGCACGCCAGAACATGGCCGCGAAGAACGTGGGGGACGGCACCATCCGCGCGCCCTTCGCCGGCATCATCTCCGAGCGCTTCGTCGACGTCGGCGAATACGTGCAACCTGCATCGAAGGTCGTGTCGATCTCGCAAGTGGGCGAGCTCCGCCTCGAGTTCACCGTCCCGGAGGCCGACCTCGCCCACGTCAAAGAGGGCTCCAAGGTCACCTTCACCGTCGCCGCGTACCCGAACGACTCGTTCAAGGGCGCCGTGAAATACATCTCCGGCGCCGTGCGCGCCACCACGCGCGACCTCGTCGCCGAGGCGATCGTAGAGAACGAGTCGAAGAAGCTCCTCCCTGGCATGTTCGCCGACGTCTCGCTCTCTACCGGCAGCCAGAAGCTCGCGTCGGTCCCCCTCGCCGCGGTGTTCGAGCGCCAAGAGAAGAAGCGCGTCTTCGTCGTCGTGAACAACCGTCTCGAGGAGCGCGTCCTCCAGTACGGCCCCGAGGTCGACGGTCGGCTCACCGTTCAGGTGGGCGTGAAGGCCGGCGAGAAGGTCGTCGTGGGGAAGCTCCAAGGCTTGCAGAACGGCGCCCGCGTCGAATGACCGCGCCGAGCATTTTGGCCCGCAGAATCTGAGGATCGAACCATGCAGTGGCTTGCACAAATTTGCGTGCGCCGTCCGGTATTCGCCTCGGTGCTCATCCTCACCATCATGGTGTTGGGCATCGTCGGTTACCGCGGTCTCGGCGTCGACCAGTTCCCCAACGTCGAAATCCCGATCGTCGTCGTCACGACCCGCCTCGACGGAGCCTCTCCGGAAGAGGTCGAGCTCGACGTCACCGACAAGATCGAGGGCGCGGTCAACACGATCTCCGGCATCGACGAGCTCACGAGCACGTCGAGCGAAGGCGTGTCCCAGGTCGTCATCGCGTTCAAGCTCGAGAAGAACGTGGAGAGCGCGATCAACGAGGTCCGCGACAAAATCAACCTCGTGACGCAGGAGCTCCCGAAGGGCCTCGATCCGCCCGTCGTCACCAAGATCGATCCCGGCGCTTCACCCGTTCTTCTCGTGGGTCTCCGCGCAAAAAAGCCAGAGACCACCCTCCGCGATCTCAGCGAAACCGCTGATAAAAAGGTGCGCCGCCAGATCGAGACGATCAACGGCGTCGGCAAGGTGTCGGTCATCGGTGGGCGCGATCGTCAGATCAATATCCTGATGAACCCGACCGCTCTCCGCGCGGAGAAGGTCACCCCCGTCGACGTGCTGCGCGCCCTCCAGTCGCAGAACATGATGACCCCCGGCGGCGCCCTCGAGACGGGACCGCAGA
>JAAFHV010000071.1 GCA_013297655.1 Myxococcales bacterium
GCTCCTGTTCGTGAGCACGGCCGACGACGCCCAGGCGAAGGTATCGACTGAAAACGCCCCGCCTTCTAGTGGAGGGTGTGCCAGGAGCCTCCGTGCTCGACTTTGGGGAGCTTTTGCGGGGGAACGGGGAGAGGCTCGGGGGCTTCTTGAGTGGCCGCTTCGATCTGACGAATCACGGCGTCCATTTGCGACTCTTCTTCTTCCCAACGTGCCAGCGTCTCGCGCGACGCTTTGCGGCGCTTCCACCACGCCATCGCGAACAGCACCACCATCAACACCGAGACGAGCGAGCCGCCGATGATCGACCAGATCGGGATGCGCTTCGCCAGATCCTTCTTCCACTGGAACTCGAGCTTGCGAAGGTCGGAGCCGTACGCGTCTGTCATCGCCGCGTCGAAGGCTTGCCCCTGGCCGACACGATCGAGCATGCTCACGAAGCGTGGGTGGTCGTCCCTTCGGCTCAGAAACCGAACAAAATCAGCCGATTGTGCGTAGGCGAGCTTCACCTCGGCGGGGTCCCCGAAGAACTTACGGTCCATCTCCGTGAAGGGAATCAGAGTGCCCGCGAGGCTCGCCGTACGCAGCGTCTCGATGCGCTCGATCGCGAGCTCACCGGAGAGCTTCACCGCGAGGCCCTCGTTGAACCAACGCGGCACCGTGCCCTGACCGAAGCCATCGAACACCGCGATGTGGACGAGCTCGTGGCGAAGCGTCTCTTCGAGGTGAATCGCGTCGGAGCCTTGCGGCGCGACCAGCGACACGGTGATCAAGTGGAGCGGCCCGTAGGCCATACCGCTCGCGTACGAGAAAGGCGGGGCGCCCTCGGGCGCCACTCGCGCCATCTCCTGAGGATCACGCGCGACGCGAATCTCGACCCGGGAAATCGCAGGTCGACCCAGCTCCTCCGCGAGACGATCCCGCGTCGCCACGAGCTCCGGGACGAGGGCATCCATGCGGTCGTGGTACTCGCGCGGGTAGGCGAGCGTGAGCCAGCCCCCCTCGAGGCGCGTCTCGAAGGTCGCCGGCACCGCCGGGATGACGTTCTGGTGCGGCGCGATGAGAAACGGCGCGTCTTGCGGGGCCGAGACGACCGGCTCCTGCGCCGACGCGGAGAGCGGAAGCGCGAGCACGAGGGAAGCCACGATGAGCGAGAGAGAGACCCGAAGGCTGGAAAACAGCCGTGACAGCCATGAGTCGTTCGCGCCGTGCGCGCGTTGCCGCGTGGTCGAGGTCATCGGGGAACCTGCATCTGAACGTGGATCGAATCGGATGCGCTGTCGCGCGTGGCCAGAAAAAAGGCTCCCCCGAGAGCGATCGCGGCCCCCGCCGCGCCCCAAAACCACGGTGACTCGTAAAACGCTTTGCTCTTGCCCTCTTGCGCGTGTGCCGCGTCGCGCCCGGGAACAGGGGCGGGCTTGGAGCTCGCCTGCTCTCGCGCCATGGGCGGAGCGAGGCGCTCGATCGACGCGACCGCGCCGAGCCAACGTCCCTCGCCGGAACGCACCTCGATCGGCGAGAAGCTGCCCGCGTCTGCCTCGAACACACGGGCTACCGGCGCAGCGGGCGATTCGCCCTCTCTCGTGACCTGAGTGACCACCAAGATCCCCTCGAGGCCGAGGTCCTTGGCGAGCGATGCGAGAAGCTTGCGGGAGGGCGCGCCTTCGTCCGTGATGGCGTCGCGTGTCTCGGCGAGATCGGTGAGGTCGCGGCGACCGCTCGGGGCGGGCTCTCCCGCCAGCACGCGCGCCGTGCTCTCGTCCAGACGCGGGCGGAGCCTCTCGGAGCGGTACGTGTCCTGCGCAAGCGACCAGGCAGCGTCCCTGAACGGCGGACGCGCGAGCACCGCGTAACCGCGGGGCGCGGCGCTGGTGGGAGTCGCGGTTCGTGCGCTCTCCGCGCTCTTCGCTCCCGCGCCGTCACCGCAGGCCGCGGTGCACGCCACGCTCGCCATCAGCGCGACGCTCGAGAGCCTCGCGAGGGGCGCGGAGGCGGAAAAAAAGCTGGTGCGGTGCGAAAAGCGAGCGCGAGGGGTCATGGCGGGCGGCTCGGGCTTTTCGGCTCGGGCGATGGGATTTCTCGAGGCGACGGGGTGGGCAGGGCCGTGGATGCCCTCGAATCTAACGACGCCCGTCCGGCCGTCAACGGCCCGAGAAGCGGTCGAGCATGGGAGCATACAGGACCACCTCCGACCGGGCATCCCCGAGCGGCTGCGCGAGCTCGCGCGCGGTGGTGATCCCGAGCGCCAGCATCGCAGCGGCGAGGGGTGGCCCCACGAACGCGAGCGCCTTCGCGTCGGCGAACGAGCGGCGTGACCCGAAGCCGCTCGCGAGCAAGATCGCGAGCACGTCGAGGAACACGCATGCCGCTGGTCCGCCCGCGCGCGAGGCCCTCAAGCCGACCCACGCGACCGACGCGAGGAACGCGACGAACGCCACCCCGAAGCTTGCCTTGACGACGCGCTCGCCGCGCGACTCCAACATGGTCGAGAGACGCGAAGCGAAGGCAAAAATGCCTCCCAGTACGATCGCCGCGACGACCGAGAACGTGACCCCCGCGAGCGCGTGGTGGTGCGTCTTCGCGCGCAGCACGGTGCCGAAGAGCACGACGAACGGCGGGGCGAGCGCCCCGAATACGAAGAGACGCGTGCCGTGCGTGAGCGCCCGATCGCGGAGGAAGCTCCGCGCGCCACGACGCGCCCCACGAAAGAGAGAGACCAGGAACGCAGCCGGAAAGAGCGCCGCCGCGCCCATGACCGCCCACACCGCGAAGAGCCCCTTGTCCGGCATCGTCTTCGCGACGCGGAGCGCCGACGGCGCGGTGCCTACCACGGCGACCACGAAGGCGACGCCCACGGTGGTGCCGAAGCGCAGGAGCCACGGCGTGTCGTCGTCGTCCTCGAGCTCGGGGTTCACGCCCCGCACCTTACTTGCAGAACGAGGGCACGGGCTACTCGCGCGTGCCGAACCGACCGAGACCGCACGTCGGCCCCCGCGCGCTCGTGCACCGAATTCTAGAAACGATCCCAGGTGTTCCACGCCGGGACGTCGAGGACTCGCGCGGCTGCGTAGAGCGCGTCGGGGTCGCCGCTGACCCACCCGAGCGCCGCCGCGCGGAGGAGCGGGAAGCCGCCGTACGCCACCGCGGCGAGACCGCGCGCCGTGAACGCGACACGAGCCCCCGCGCTCTCCGCGACGACACGCCCTCGCCCTCCCTCGACGACGAAGCCGAACGGTGCGCCGTCGACGGCCAATTGAAATACACCATCGTATCGATATCCTCGCGCCTCGAGGGCGGCCTGCGGAGACGCGAGCCACACCATCGGCCCGGTCGCCAAGGCGCCGAGCGCGTGCTCGACGCGGCTCGTCCCGAAGCGCCTTCGGTCGAGATCTCGATCGCCGAGCGCGACGAGGAGGGGATCGTCCGTGGCGAGGCACAGATCGACCTCCGAGACCTGATCGCGGAGGCCGTGGAGAAACCCGAGGAGAGCCAAACGATCGCCCAACGTCGCGCCGACGAGGTCCACCACGTCGAGCCGTGTCTCGCCGTGAGGCTCGCTCTGCTCGAGCGAGAACGACACGTAGCCGGTCGGAGCCCCCGCCCTCTCGAGGAGGAAGAACGCCCTCCGCTCGTGAGAAAAGTGCATCTGCCAGAGCCGCTCGGTGCGGACGAGCATCCCCGTGGTTTGGCGCGCGTGGAGGCCGTAGAGCTGGTGGAGGACGGCGCGATCGTCTCCGTTCGCGCGCCGGACCGCGGCCTCGTCGCGTAGCCCCGAGAGCGAAGCGAGCGCGAGCGCGAGGTGGACCACCGGAGGCGCCGCCACGTAGCCCATTCGCGCGTAAAACCCCTGCCGAAAGGGGTAAAGGAACGACGCGACCATACCCGACGAACGCGCAATCGCGTGGAGGTGATCGACCAACGCGCTCGCTACGCCACCGCCACGCGCCTCCGGGGCGACCCCCACCGTCGCGACCCCCATCACCGGCACCGCGACACCTCCCACGAACGCGGAGAGGCCAAAACCGAACGCGTGACCCACGATGTCCTCGCGCCCGCCGCGCCCACGGACCGCGACGTGGAGGTCGGCGAAGGGCCCGAACGGTTTGGCGAGGAAATTACGACGACGCTCCTCGGCGCCACGGGCGTCGGGGAAGGCGAGCGAGTGGATCTCGACGAGCCGCTCGAGGTCGTCGGCTCGCGCGGGGCGAAAAGAGAGCGTGGTCACCCCCCGGAGAGTTCGATAGCTCGCGAGCTTTCGCAAGAAGAGAGCGCAGCGCGCGCGTTTCGCGGATCGCCACAAATTGGGCCCTTTGGATCGCAGCCTGTTAGGCCCCATCGAGCCATGCAAAACCTCGATCGCGACCAAGCCATGGGCCCCGGCAAGAACCAGCGTCTCGCGGGGGCGGGCGCCGAATTCGTCGCTTCCCTCGGAAAAAAGGGCAGCGAAGCGCGCTCGGTGCTCTTCGCGCTCGCGGCGGACCCCAAGAGCGGAGCCCTCCGTGACGACCTCCGCCGGCGCCTCACGACGATCGAGAACGGCGCGAAGACGTTCCGCCTCGAAGAGCTCACCGGCGCCGTCGCCGAAGGCCTGAGGTTGCTCGAGCGCGCCCCCGGCGAGGCCGTGAGCCGCGCGACCATCGCGAGCATGAACGAGCTCTTGTTCGACCTTCCGAGCCTCGCCTGGGGCGAGACCCAAAGGCGCCCCAAAGGTGGCACCTTCGTCGCCGAGAAGCTCGCGAGCCACACCGCGCTCGTGGTCGGACCGAAGGTGGTCGCCGACGCGCTCTCGAACGACGTGGACTTCGCGCGTACGTATTTCACCTGCCACACGTGCGAGGACGTGCAGGCCGCGATGGACATGGCGCGCGTCGTCGCGCCGGACCTCATCCTCCTCGACGCCGACCTCGACGACGTGCCCGAGCTCGTCGAAGCGCTGATGGACGATCCCCTCACCGAGCCGGTGCCGATGGTGGTCGTTGGCAGCTTTGGAGATGGCGGAGATCATTCACGTTTTGTCGCGATGGGCGCCGCTCGCGTGATCTCGAAGCCGCTCTCGCGGGAAGACCTTCGCAAGGCGTGCGAGGGCGCGGTGCTCACGTCCGAGAACCGCACCCAGCGGGTTACGCTCGGCGAGCCTACGGTGGAGGAGCTCGGGCGTCGGCTGGCCGACGAAGTGAAGCGCGCGCTCGTCGACTCGGTCGACGTCGAGGGCCGCACGACGCGCGTCGCGCTCGGCGAAGGCACCGAGATCCTCGGCGCCGTGTGGGGCGCGATCGCCCGCGTCCGCGAGATCGTGACGGCGCGGACCGATGGCCACGTTCGTTTCTCGCACCCCGCCCCCGAAGGCGCGATCGCGTTCGCGCCACCGCTCCACCTCGACGCTCCCCGGTACGACCGCGGGCCGCGCCGTCGTGGACCCGACGCGGAGGTCCGTCTCACCGGGCGGCGCGTGCTCGTCGCCGACGACGATCCGGGAGTCACGTGGTTCGTCGCCGACCTGCTCAAGTCGGCCGGCTGCGTCGTGACCGAAGCGGTCGACGGCGACAAAGCCCTGGATCTTGCTTACAAAACGACGCCCGACCTCGTCATCAGCGATCTGCTCATGCCCGGGCTCGACGGCTTCGCGTTCTGCCGCGCGCTCCGGCGCGACGTGGCGCTTCGCGACGCTCCGTTTCTCCTCCTGAGCTGGAAAGAAGATCTCCTCCAGCGCGTACGCGAGCTCGGCGCCGGGGCCGCCGGATACCTCCGCAAAGAGAGCGACGCGCGCGCGATCGTGGGTCGTGTTCGCGAGGTGCTCCGGCCGCGTGCGCGGGTCGAGACGCGGCTCAAGAGCGACGGCGAGGTGCGTGGCCGACTCGACGATCTCAGCGTGCGGTCGCTCCTCGAGATCGTCTGCGCGACCCGCCCCGAAGCACGTGTCGCGATCCGCGACGCGAGCTTCCACTACGAGCTCGAGATTCGCGACGGCGCGCCCGTGTCGGCGATCCGCACCGACCCTCAAGGCGAGGTGCGGCGCGGCGAGGTGGTGCTCGCGAGCATGCTCGGGATTGGCGTAGGACGCTTCGTCGTTCAAGACTCCACCGGTGACGTGGTCTCGGAGCTCTCCGGCAGCCTCGGACAGCAGGTCGCGCTCCCCATCGCGCGCGCCCGCGCAGCGCTCCACCTCACGACCGGAGTGCGCGCGATGTCGGTCGAAGAGATCGAGTTCGACCCGGAAATTCTCGCCGATACGCTGCGTGTGTCGCCTCCCGAAGTGCGCCGCATCCTCGACACTCTCGGTCGCGGCGCGACGCCGAAGGATCTCGTGCTCGGCGGGGTCGTGGACGCCGCGTGGCTCGACGATCTGATGGCAGACCTCTCGTCGCGTGGCGCGATCCGCGAGGTGCGCGGCGCCTCCGGCAGAGAGATGCTCGCCGAGCACCTCGCGGCCGCGGCAGGCCCCGCACCGTCGACCGAGAAGACGCGCACGCCCCCGCCGCCGTACGAGGCCTCGTTCGTCTCCCTCGGCGACAGCGCCGCGTTCGATCTCGCCCTCGAGCGCGAGGCAACCAAACAGGGGATGCCGCTCTGCCCCGATCCTTCGATGCTGCTCGGCCCCGTCGCCGACAAGCCCGAAATTTTGCCGGAGCCGAGCGAAGACGCGCCGCTGGTGCTCTCCGCGAAGCCCGCGAAGGCGAAGAACGCCAAGACGTCGAAGGCAACCACGAACAAGGCCGACGACGACGAGCCCGCCCGCGCGGTCGACCTCGCCGATCCGACCATCGTCGACACCGCCTACGGCACCTCCGACGACATCTCGATTTCGATCCCGATCCCCGAGCCGGAGCTCACCCCCGAGCCGCACATCGCCGACACCGAGGACGACACCGACCGCGCCCGGAAGCCGCGTCGCAAAATCGGGGCGGTGCAGAAGCTGATTGCGCTGTTCTTTGCAGTAATCACGATTACTTACGTCGCGTTCCGGGCCGACGTACACACCACGCCAAAGCCGGCCGTGGCGGCCGCTGCGGCCCCTCGGGAAGCCCCGCCGCCAGCCCCGATCCCGACCCCCACCTACCGCGACGTCACGGTACCGGCCGGCCTCGGCGGGCTCGACCTCGGGCTCTCGCAAGAGACGATCGTCGTCGTCGACGGCATCGCGCGCGACAAGTCCGCCCACCTCGTCACGAACCTGCCGGTCGGCAGACACGACATCCGCGTCGGCGAAAGGTCGTTCACGGTCGATATCCGCGAAAGCAAAGCCGCCGTCCTCGTGCTCTGACACGAGGCTCTGGAGCGCCGTGACGCTCACACCGCAGGAGCGCCGTGACGCTCACACCGCAGGAGCTTCGAGATGCTCCACGCCCTCCGAGCATCGGAAAAAGCAAGCGGCGGCCGCCGTCGGTGACGCGCGGTCGCTCCGCTCCCGTTCTTGGCGGGAGGTGCTATGAGGCAGCCGGTGAACGACGCGCGGTGGTCCTTCGATGCTCGTCGCGCCGCGTGCCTGATCGCGGCGGTGGGGCTCGCGTGGCTGCCGTCGTGCTCGAGCCGCACGAAGGGCGATCCGGGCCAAGAACCGGACGAAGCGAAGACCAGCGGCGCCGAGGCTCCGCACGAGCCGGAGGTCGTCCTCGACTGGATTCGCAACCTCGACGATTGCACGCTCGGCCACCGCGGGACCTTGCTCGACCTGGGCGACGCGACCATGCGATCCCGTTATGGCGATCGTCTCGGCCCCGCCGACGTGGTCCCGTTCGAGCGCGACGGCAGCACGTGGGTGCACTTGAAGACGCGACAGGTCGGCCTCTCGTTCGTCACGACCGAGCCCATCACGGGCGAAGCCGGCCTCACCATCGCTGCGCGCGCGCGCGGAGGCACCGCGAAGAGCCTCTCCGTGAGCCTCGACGGTAAGCCCGTAGGTCACCTCGCCCTCACCCACCTCGAGGCAAAAGTATCCGAGGTGAAGAGCGCCGTACCGCTCGAAGCGGGCGCGCATCGGATCGACGTTCGCTTCGTCGGCGGGGCAAAGAGCACCCCCGATGCGCTCGGCGAGATCGACTGGATCCGAATCGGGCCGAGCGACGGCGACGCGCCCTACGCCGCACCGACACGCCGCGACGCGCTGGTGAGCACCGCAGTGGGGGGCAAATCGCAGCGCGCGATTTCGCTCCGCGGGAACGCGTTTGCACGGTGCACCGGCTACGTGCCGAGCGACGCGGTGTTCAAGGCCGACCTCGCCGTCACGGGCGGAGGCGACGCCGAGATCGAGGTGCGGGTGCTGCGCGATCGCAAGGAGCCCGCCGTCGTCGCGCACCTCACCGTCGGCGGCACCGACGCGACGACCTGGCGCCCCTTTTCGGTCCCGCTCGGCGATCTCGACGCACCTGCCGCGGTGGAGCTCTCCGTCACGCGCGCGCAAAAAGGCACCCGCGTGCTGTTCGGCGAGGCGAGGGTCACCCGCGCGAAGGCGCCCGCGCCGAAGACCCCGCGCCCGCCCGCCCGCGGGGTGGTGCTCGTGGTGTTGGGCACGAGCGCGCCGAAGACGCTGACCGCGTTCGGGGGCGCGCGACGCACGCCGGAGCTCGCGAAGCTTATCGAGCGAGGGTTCGTTTTCGAGCGAAATCGCGCGGTGAGCACGCTCACGAACGCGACCGTCGCTTCGATGTTCTCCGGCGTCGGCCCGCGCGAGCACGGCGTCGTGGACGTGGACGCTCGGCTCGCCAAGTCGCCCACGATCGTGTCGGAGGCGCTGCGCGACGCGGGCATCACGACCGCTTTTTTTACCGCGAATCCGACCACCTCCGAGATCTACGGCTTCGAGCGCGGCTGGGAGACGTTCCGCGCCCACGGGCCCACCGAGGACACTCCCGCCACAGCGGTGTTCGACGACGCGATTCGCTTCGTGGAGCAGCACAAGGCGGACCGGTTTTTCGTCGCGATCCACGCGCGCGGCGGGCACCCTCCGTGGGACGCGAGCGCCGATCAGATGAAGGACCTGCCGCCGAAGGACTACACCGGCGGCCTCGATCCGAAACACGCCGGTGAGCTCCTCGCCAAAGCGCGCCGTATCCCGCCCGTCATCCGCTACACCGACGGCGACAAAGAGCGCGCCGCCGCACTTCATACGCTCGCGGTCGAGGCGCACGATGCCGCGCTGGGGCGCCTTTTGTCTGCCCTTCGCCTCGCCGGGCGCGACGAGGACACCGTCGTCATCGTGACCGGGGACGTGACCCCGGACGAGACCGCGCACGTGCCTTTCGCCGAGACGGACGCGATCGACGAGCCGGCCCTGGCGACGCTCCTCGTGGTGCGCCCGCACAAGGGCGTGACCGGTCAGCCAGGGACGATCGCGTCGCCGACCGAGAACATGCATATTGCATCGACCATCCTCGACGCGTTCGCGCTCGCGTCGCCGGCGGCGTTCCGTGCGACGAGCCTGTTCACGCTCGCAGAGACGAAGGACAAGCTCGAGGGGCGGCCCCGCGTGGCGCTCGCAGCCGGGAAATTCTCGGCTCGTTTCGGCGATCTCGTGCTCTCCGGCACCGGCGATCGTGAGACGAAGCTCTGCGATCTCGCCCTCGAGCCGGCCTGCCAAACCGACGTCCGCGCGACCCACCCGCTCGCGACCGAGACGCTCCACCGGCGGCTCTTCGACACCACGAACGCCCCCCAAAAGACGATCCCTCCGCGCGAGGACGCCCGCCTCGACCCACCGGCCGCCGCCGCGCTCAAGGCCTGGGGCCGCTGAGCGCGAGGTCTCGGAGGGGAAGCGGCCCGCGATTCCTGGCGGTTCGTGCCATGAACGCGAGCGGTTGCGCGGCGGGCTGGCTCGCCCGGGCCATCTTCGCTTTCGTCGATCGAGACCTCGAATTCGTGGATTTCGCCTTGAATAGCTGTGCTAAGGAGAACGCGCCTTGGAGAGGTGACCGAGTGGCCGAAGGTGCATGATTGGAAATCATGTGTACTCGCAAGGGTACCAAGGGTTCGAATCCCTTTCTCTCCGCCAGTGATGTGGTTCTGAGATGTCGGCCGGGGGCTCGACGGGTCGTAAGTCGTATCGGGCTGTTCCGGCGCGCGTGCAGCTCGATACGACCACCACGAGCAACCGTCGTCGTTCGTGCGGGGGGCGGCGGAACGAGAAGCTCGCGGTCGTCGCTCGACCGGTCAACACACGCGAAGGACCACGGGGCGTAGCGCGCGTGGGCCCTTGCAGCGCTGCGGTCTACGCGTCGAGCTTCCCGTTGCTGTCACTCCTTTCGGTTTCCCGGTTGGACGACCCGCGCTGCTCGTTCGGATGCGCCTTCGCGTGTGTTGACCGGTCGAGCGACGACCGCGAGCTTCTCGTTGCGGCCGCCCCGTGACAGCGCAGTCCTGCTTCATGTGAAGCGGTTCGGCGACGGCCGCTCTCTCGTGTTCACAAAAAAAGAGCCCGCGAGGCGATCTACCGACTCGCGCGCCTATGTCCTGGCTTCACGCGGATTTCGTGCGGTGAGCAAGCTGCAGTCGGCGCGACGACGACGGATAGTCTTCTATCTTAGGAGGAGCAACGACGCGTCGCAGGCACGCCGCTAAACGCGCGAAAGCCGACGGGATTCAGCCTGTTCGGTGACCTAGCCTGCGGGTCTCACCGCGGGCTCTTCCGGCCCCGCGCGGCCCCCGTCGCACGTCGCGCGGCGGCGGATCGCGGGATCGCGGATTCGGCTGCGTCGCGCGCGCCCGTCCCGTATCCTCGGGGCGTGCGTACGTTCGTTGCCCGCCCGCTCACCAAAGAAGCCTTCGCGCCCTTCGGGCACGTCCTCGAGATCACTCCGGAGCTCGGCGCCGGCGTGTCCGTGAACATGGGGACCGCGCGGCGGTACAACGCGGTGCTCGACGTGGAGAACCTACGCCCGCACGCGAAGCTCAACATCGCGGCGTTTCGTTGTCAGCCGAGCACGCCGGGGCAGTTCCCGGTCGTGGAGGTCGAGAAGCACCCGTACTCGGGGCAGCTCTTCGTTCCACTCAACGCGACCCGCTACATGGTGGCCGTCGCGCACGGCGGCGACACACCGAACCTCGATACGCTCCAAGTCTTCCTCGCGAGCGGGAAGCAGGGCGTGTGTTACGGGCCCGGAATCTGGCATCAGCCGATGATCGTGTTCGACGTAGAGACCGACTTCACCTGCTTCGTCTGGGAGGACGGCACCGCGGGCGACTGCGTGCCGTACGTGCTGGCGAAAGAGCAGATCGTCACCGCCGAGCTCTGAAGCCATTGGCTCCCGCGGTCTTCACGTTCGTGTCACGTAACACGTCGTGCACGGCCCGCGCGCCCAGGTGATGGCGGGCCGATGGTCTCTCTTGCCACAGCTCCCGTGCTTTGGCCGTTGCTCCAATGAATGGGAATCGCTCCAATAAACGAGAAGGCACGAATGGCCCTCGACCCTCTCCGCGGACGTGCGTACGGTTCGTTTGCCGCGCGGTGGTCGCCGCAAGTTTTTCATGCGAGCACGACCACCCTCCCCCTGCGGCACTAAGGAGATTTCCATGGCCTTCACGCTTCCCGAGCTTCCGTACGCCAAAGACGCGCTCGCGCCCCACCTCACCGCCGAAACGCTCGAGTTCCACCACGGCAAGCACCACAACGCTTACGTCGTGAACCTCAACAAGCTCCTCGACGGCAAGCCCGAAGCGAGCAAGAGCCTCGAGGAAGTCATCATGTCTTCCGAGGGCGGCGTCTTCAACAACGCGGCGCAGATCTGGAACCACACGTTCTACTGGAACAGCATGAAGCCGAACGGCGGCGGCGAGCCCACCGGCGACATCAAGGCCGCGATCGACCGCGACTTCGGCTCCTTCGCGAAGTTCAAGGAAGAGTTCGCCGCCGCGGCGACCACGCAGTTCGGCTCCGGCTGGGCCTGGCTCGTCCTCGACAAGGGCAAGCTCGCGATCACGAAGACCGGCAACGCCGACCTCCCGATGAAGCACGGCCAGACCGCGATCCTCACGATCGACGTCTGGGAGCATGCATATTACATCGACTACCGTAACCTCCGCCCCAAGTACATCGAGACGTTCTTGAGCAGCCTCGTGAACTGGGACTTCGCGAACGAGAACCTGAAGAAGGGCTGAGCCCCGCTTCGTCTCGTCTTCGCAGGCGGCCCTGTCTCCTCGGGAGGCGGGGCCGCGCTGCATTTCGAGCTCGCGCTCCGTACGCGTCGCTTCGCGCTCCCGGGTTCGGAGGGGCGCCACGACGCAGACCCTCGGACCGTTGGCTTCGTTCGTTCACGAGCCACGTGCCGATGAAATTCGCCAGCGCTGGCGTTTCCATTCGCCAGCGTTGGCGTTCTTGCCCACCACGACCGACCGTGTTTCGTGCCGCGCGCGACACGAATTCGCCAGCGCTGGCGTTTCCATTCGCCAGCGTTGGCGTTTTTTGCCCACCACGACCGACCGTGTTTCGTGCCGCGCGCGACACGAATTCGCCAGCGCTGGCGTTTCCATTCGCCAGCGTTGGCGTTTTTCCGGCGGGCGCGCTTCAGCCCGCGATTTGCGCGGCGACGGTGTCGCGGCCGATGAGCGCCTTCTCGAGGACGAGGCGGAGCGCCTGGAACGCGCGTCCGCGATGAGAGACCGCGTTCTTGGCGGCGTCGTCGAGCTCGGCCATCGTCTTGTCGTGGCCCTCGACGAGGAAGAGCGGGTCGTAGCCGAAGCCACCCGAGCCGCGCGGGGAGACCAGGATTCGACCCTCGCACGCCCCTTCGACCAAGTGCGGCTCGAACGACGCGAGCGGATCGACGAGCGCGAGCACACAGCGAAAGCGCGCGCGAAACACGGCCTGTTCGTCCGACAGGGCAGCGAGCGCCCCGAGGAGCGCGGCGTTGTTCTCGCCGTCGGTCGCGCGGGCGGACGCGTATCGCGCCGAGCGCACACCGGGCGCGCCGCCGAGCGCGTCGACCTCGAGGCCGGAGTCGTCGGCGAGGGTGAGCATCATCGTCGCGCGGGCGATCGCGACCGCCTTCTTCGTCGCGTTCTCAGCGAACGTCTCGCCGTCCTCGACGACCGTAATCTTGCGGGTCAGGACGTCGTCGCTGGAGAGCACTTCGACGGGGAGGGTCGCGAGCATGGCGCGGAGCTCGGCGAGCTTGCCGACGTTCTGGGTCGCGACGACGAGGGCGTGCCTCACGACGCGTTCTCCTTCAGGAGCAGCGCGAGATCGACGCCGTGCGCGGCGAGGGTGGTGCGCTGGAGACGGACGAGCTCCGCGACGCCGCGAAGCCCGAGATCGATCATGCTGTCGAGCGTCGCGCGGGGGATCGGCTCGCCTTCGGCCGTCCCCTGCACCTCGACGATGGCCCCACGTTCGGTCGCGACGAGGTTGAGATCGACGTCGGCGCGGTGATCCTCGAGGTACATGAGGTCGAGCCGCAGCTCGCCCTCGAGCCAACCCACGCTCGTCGCGGCGACGGGCTCGCGAAGGACGCGCTTCTCGAGACGACCTTGCCCTCGAAGCTTGTCGAGCGCGATCGCGAGCGCCACGAACGCGCCCGTGATCGCCGCGGTGCGAGTGCCGCCGTCGGCCTCGAGGACGTCGCAGTCGAGGGCGATCGTGCGCTCCCCGAGCGCTTCGAGATCGACCGCGGTGCGGAGCGCGCGGCCGACGAGACGCTGGATCTCCTGCGTTCTTCCGCTCGGGGGCTTGCCGCGACCGTCGCGCGCCTCACGCCGCTGCGGGTTCGCGCGGGGGTGCATTTGGTACTCGGCGGTGACCCAGCCTTTGCCCTTCCCATCGAGGAACGCAGGGACGCGGTCCTCGACCGACGCGGTGCAGAGCACGACCGTCGCGCCGGCGCGGTAGAGGACCGAGCCCTCCGCGTAGGTGTGAAACCCAGGCTGCATGGTGACGGGGCGGAGAGCTTCGTTCGCGCGAGAGTCGGGGCGTGCCATGGCGCGAGTTAACCATGCGCCGCGTTCTTCGTGAACCGTGCGTGACGACGATCTCCCGCAAAAGCCACCTGCGTGCCGCCCCCGTCGTGCGACGCGCGTGCGACGGTGCTGCGGAGCGGCTCGCCCCTGTCGGTCGCGGAGCTGGCTCCCACGTCGCGGCGCGCCGCCGCGACAGGCGCCCTCCAATCGTATGCATCTTACATTGATTCGACCCGTCGAGCGGAAGGGTCAGGCCTGCGCGAGGCGGCTCTTCGAGGACGCCATCGGGAGCGAGAGGTGAAACGTGGTGCCCCCTCCCTCCCGCCCCGCGCACTCGAGCGAGCCGCCGTGCGCCTCCACGATGCGCTTCGTGATCGCGAGGCCGAGCCCGGTCCCCTCGCCCTTCGTGGAGAAGAACGGATCGAACACACGATCGCGAATTTCTTCCGGGATCCCGCCGCCGCGATCGCTCACGCAGACCGCGACGCTCATCCCCTCGGGGAGCACGTCGAGCTCGACGGTGCCGCCCGCCGGCATCGCCTCGCGCGCGTTCCGAAGGAGGTTCAAGATGGCTTGCCGGATCTGCGCCTCGTCGAAATGCACCGACGGGAGATCCTCCGGGACGGTCACCGCGAGCACGCACCCGGCGCGCTCGATCTCCGGACGGCAGAACTTGGCGACGTCGTTGACGAGGCCGACGAGATCTTCGGAGTCGAGGCGCGGCGACGGGATACGTGCAAGACGCAGGTATTCTTCGGAGAGGCTGCCGAGGCGCTCCACCTCGCGTGTGATCGACGCGAGGAGCTCGTGGCTCTCTTTGCCCACGTCCTGGCCGCGGAGCTCCTCGTCCAAGAGCTCGATGTTGAGGGAGATCGAGCTGAGCGGGTTTCGGATCTCGTGCGTCACGTGGGCCGCCATCTTGCCGATCGCGGCGAGGCGCTCGTTCGCGACCGCTTGGCTCTGCGCGTCGCCGACCGCTTCGACCATTTTCTCGAACGCGACGGCGAGCTCGCCGATCTCGTCGGCGGCGGGTTTCATGGGCTTCGGCACACGATCGCCTTGCGCGACGGCGCGCGCACGGGCAGTGACGGCCGCGAGCGGACGCAAGATGCGGCTCACGTGGATGCTCATGCCGAGACCGACCGCGAGGCTGAACACCAAGAGCGCGATCATGAGGCCGATCGAGCGCCGCTCGCGCCGCTTCGCTTCGAGCGAGACCGCGTCCATCGAAGCGCCGACGCGGGTCGCGAGCGCCGCGATCTTCTTGTTCGCCTCGTGCTCGGCGGGGCCCACGCGAATGACCGCCTCGTTCACCGCGTTGCGATCGCCGCGCTCCATCGCGGAAAAGAGGTCCTCGAGCGCGACGCGATCGTGGAGGATTTGCGCGTCGATCGCGTCGAGGTCGGCCGCGAAGGCGCGCGAGAGATCGCGTGTCTCGCCGCTGCCGACGGCGACGAGATCGACCTCGATCGCGGCGCGGACCTCGCTCACGATCGCCTGCCGACCGTTCGCGAGCGGCCGCAACAAGAAGCGCATCGCGCTCGGATCACGGTCGTCGGCGGTGCCCTCGAGGAGGGTCGCGAGCGTCGACTGGGTGGCGCGAAGCTTCGCGAGGCGGAGCGCGACGGGGACGAAGCCCTTCGCGAGCTCCTCGTTGTCGTCGGCGACGCGGCGCTGCGAGTACACGCTGAACGCGAGCGTCACGACGAACGCGATCGTCGTCGCGAGGAACGCGACGAGCACGCGCCGCGCGACGCCCGCGCCACGGCCCTGGCGCGGCGGAGCCGCGCTCAGGGCCGTGTCGCCCCGCGGGCTATCCACGTCACCAGGTCGTGCACGCGAGCCTCGGGGGCGTTCCTCCGGAACGCCCCGAGGCTCGACGCGCACGCCGTCACGAGGGTGCCGCCGCCCTCGCGGTCGTGCTCTCGCACGACCGCGCGGGCGGCGTCGTTCGCGATGCTCGGGTGCGTGGCGGGCAAGAGCCCGCCCGCACCCGAGCATACCGAGTGCTCGCGGCTTTTCACGAGCTCCTCGGGCGGACGCCCGAGGAGCCTCGTGAGCACCGCGCGCGGCGCGGCGACGACCCCGAGCCCACGCGAGAGCGAGCACGGATCGTGGTACCTCACGGAGCCGCGCGTCTCGGCTTCGGGCAACGTACGGAGCGCGTGGAGCTCCTTCGCCGCGCGCTCGACCAAGAGCTCCACCTTGCCGGCGCCGAGCTTCCGCGCGGGCGCTTCGACACGAAGCGCGCGCGCACACCCGGCGTCGACGACGAAGACCTCGTCGTACCCTTCGAGGCGCTCGACGAACGCGCCGAGGTGGCTCTCGAAGCGCTCTTCGTCGCCGGCGTGGAGGAGCGGCAACCCGCAGCACCCACCGACGAGGTGGACGTCGCGACCGGCGAGCGCGCGCGTCGCCGCGAGCGCCGCGCGGGCCTCGTCCTCGTGTTTGCGGAGGTAACCGCAGCCGACGACGAGCGCGGCGCGCGGCGCGGAGCGCTGCGAATCGCGCTCCGGCTCGGGATCGATCACGCGGGCGCGCGCGGTCGCTTCCTCGGCGCGCGCGCTGAACGACGCGAGGACCCGAGTCGCCGCGTCGGGGGCGAGGCCGGCTTTGGTGACCGCGGTGCGCACGCGGAACAAGGTGTCGGCGACCGGATTTCCGTGATCACACGAGTGCTTGCACGCGCCGCAGCCCGTACACGCGAACGCGACCTTCGCGAAGCTCGACTCCATGACGAGGGCGCCGACCGGATCGCTCGCCTCGCTCGACAGGCCTGCGTCTGCCGACACCACGTCGCCGCGACCGAGATGGTACGCCGACGACATCTTGCCCCACGGAGTGAGCGCCTCGCGCGGCTCCGCGTTCGAGACAGGGCACACGGTGCGGCATAGCTTTGGGCAAAACGTGCACGTCTCGAGCGCGACCTTCGACTCGGCCAACATGGGAAGCCGGTGAAAGGCGCGCTCGTCGGGCCTCGTCTTGCTCATGACATCGCTCCGTCGCGCGGGACCGCGCGCATGATGGCGCCCGGTCCCGCGCGCATGATGGCGCCCGGTCCCGCGCGCGTGATGGCGCCCGGTAGGACGCCGACCAGAATCAGCGGAACGTGAAGCGGAGGTCGTGGTCGCATATGCGGAAGACGTCGCCCTCGGCGATTTGCTTCCGTGCGATTCGTTGACCGTTGTACTCGACCCCGTTCGTCGACCCCATATCGACGATGAAGTAGACGCCGTTCTGGTACTCGACCATCGCGTGTTGGCGCGAAACGTTCGGGTCTTTGAGCGTAAGATCGCTCGACTGCCGACCGCGGCCGATGACGAAGCGGTCTTTGTTCACGGACCATTTTTCGCCCTGGTACATCACGCTGAGCGACGCACCTTGCGGACCGAATCCGTTGGCGCGGCCCGGCGGGGGACCAGGATCGCGGGATTCACGCGGCTCGCGCGACTCTCGTGGCTCGCGGGCCTCGCGTTGAGGCGGAGGCCTCTCGCGCTCGCGCTCGACGGGAGGGGGCGGGTTGCGCGGGTACGCGGGAGCCTGCTGGCCCCGCGGGGGAGGAGGCATCGGGAGCCCGCTTCCACCACCACCACCGCCACCACCCAGCGGCGGCGCTTGGCGGCCCGGGTTGAGCGTGGGGTGCCGAGGCGGAGGCGGAGGCATACCCCCTCCACCGCCGCGCGGGAGCGGAGGCGGCGGGAGCCGACCGGTGGGAGGAATCGTACCTCGCGAAGGCATCGGGGGCGGCGGCGGAGCGCTCGCGTATCCCGGATCACGGCTCGGGGGCGGCTCGCGCATCGGCGCGCGCTCCCCGTAGTTCCGTTGCCGCGAGTACTGCTTCATCGACTCGTTGATGAGGTAGTCGACGCTGCACTCGAGCTCGCGCGCCATCTGCTCGAACGTGTCCCACAATACGTCGCGGCACTGGAAGGTTCGCGGGCTTTTCTTGTTCGGATCCGAGCTCATCGAGACCCCTTGGCGTGCCTTCTGGGTGAGTCGCTTCGCGGAGGCGAAGTGGGGAGTTGTAGACGATCGCCAGCGTGTTTGGCGACGGCACCGAGGGTCCCGGGTCGTGGACCTTCGATGAGGGAGGGCCTTCCGGCAAGCGAAGGCGAAAGTGGACGATGCCCGTTTCGGGCAACCATGGAGAAGTTTTCCGCAAAAAAGGGCGCGCCCGCAAGACCTACTTTGAGAGCTCGCGACCGGAGCGGTGAGGAAACCGACCCGGACCGCAGAACGAGCCCGTGTCTCGAGCCAAAAACCAGCCGCCCGCGCCTGCACGTGGCACGCGGGCCTATCCCCGGACGCAGAGCTAGAGGGATCGTCACTTGGACATCGAGGGGATGATGGCGAACTTCACGAGGTCGCCGACCGTCTTGAGCTCTTTGGGCTCGGTCTCGTCGGGCTTGCCGCCGGCCTTGGGTACGTTGACCTTCCAGTCGCACTCGTCTTCTTTTTCGCACTTCCCGTTCGGGAGGAGCGCCGTGTCGTTCTCGAAGGGCTGCACCTGGCCGATGTCGGCCTTGTGGCCCTCGTAGAACGAGCCGAGGGCGACCACCTTCGGACCGATCGTCTTCGACTGGAGGTACGTCGCGATGACGCCTTTGCCGTCGGCCATTTTGGCGATGGCCTGGCCGTAAGAGAGCGGCTCGGTCATGCCCATTTTGGCCTTGTCGGTCTTCGGCATGCGCTCCATGAACTCGGGCACGCCCTTCGCGGTCGTGTTGTTCAAGATCATGCCTGCCGCAACCCAACGCACCTTCCACTTCTTCTGATCGAAGAGGGTGTAGAGCTTCGGGACGATCGCCTCTTTGGGGTACTCGCCGAGGCGCAAGAACGCGACGTCGCGCACGGAGTCGGGGGTGTTTTCGTCGCGCGCGATCGCGAAGATGTGCTCGAGATCCTTCGTGTTGCTCTTGTCCATGCGGCCCTCGAGGGCGGCGAGGGCGAGCTTTCGGCGATCTTCTTTTTGCTTCGTGTCGCCGGCGAACTGGATGAGGAACTCGATCGCGGGACGACCGCCGACCTTCTTCATCGCGACGAAGACTTCTTCCGTGAGGCGACGGTCCAGCATCTTGTCGATCTGCTGACCGACCTGAGCGTCGTTCGCCTTCACGTTGCTCTTCTCGTTGTACTCCTTGACGACCTTCTTCTGCGCCTCGTTCCACTCGGGAGTGAGGAGCTTCTTCGCCAAGATCACGAGGTTTTCGGAGGCCTTCAGCTTGGTCTCGGGCTCGCCGATCTCGTTGATGAGGCCGCACATGCGATCGATGCGGTTCGCGCTCTCGGTGATGAGCGCGGGCAGCGTGCGGACGCTGGACGGGCCGAGAAAGCGCATCATCTGCTCGACGCTGTACTGCTGCGAGCTGTTCTCGAGGCGATCCTCGAAGCCGGCCTGCACCCACTTGATGAGCGCGGCAGAGAGCTCCTTCCGGGTGTTCTCGTCGCCGACGAGGGTGGGCTCGTTGGAGAGCATCGCGAAGGCGGCGTCCTTGTAGGGGATCGACAGATCTTCCGGAAGGCGACCTTCGGGCGTACGCGGCGGCGGGGCGGACTCCATCTCCTTGACGAGCGTGGGGGCCATGCCGTTGACGACCATCTTCCGGTTCTCTTCGTCGAGTTGCTTGAGAGCACCCTCGCGCCAGACGCCTTCGTCGTCCTTGTATTTGTCGAAGAGCATGGTGAAGCCGACCTTCTTGCCGCCGCGCGGACGCATCCGCACGAGGGAGAGGGCCGCTTCGACGCGGAGCTCAGGACGGTACTTGTCGTGGGTGAGGACCGCGACGAGCTTCAGGGGACCGCGCTCGGTGCCTTCCCATCGCTTGACGTCGGTCTCGCTCACCGCGCAGCCGCCAAGAACGCTGGTGGCGCCCAGAGTGCCGATCACGCTCGCCAACAAGATGGCCCGGGCAGGCCACATCGAAGGGGTCGTGCGGCTCGAGAACTTTCGCTTGGTTTCGACGGCCATCTCTCCTCGTCCAGTCCTGTCCGGGCCCCGAAAGAGCGAGCGTAGGCTGCGCCCTCCCGAAGACGGCGCGAAAGCCCGGGAGCCTTCCCCGGCGCTTCCGCAAGGGCTTCATGCTACGCGAACCGGTCGCCCCCAATCCAACAAACTTCCGCCACCGCTCCGCAAGGCCCACAGTCTCGTGAATGCGCGGGCGATGGTGCTCCGTGAACTTGCCCCAACGGGGCTTCCACACATAGGCTCCGATGTAGGACAATCCGGAGCATGGCGTTCCCTCTACTCGCCCAACGTCGGCCCGAAGCGCAGCTTCCCTCGAACAACCGTGTCCCCACGGTGCTCGGCGCGGGAGCAGGCGCTCTCGCACGGCATCGTGAGATCGCAGCCCTCGGCATGTGGACCTCGGCGGTCTTCTTGGGGCTCGCGCTCGCTTCTTACATCGGCGAGCCGTCGACGGCGCCGACCCCGAACGGGATCCCGCACGACGCGCTCGTGGGGGAGAACTGGGTCGGACCGGTAGGCGAGGCGTGCGCACGGTGTTTGGTGCAGCTCGTCGGCCTCGCGGCGTGGGCGATCCCGCTCGAGATGTTCCTCCTCGGGATCCCGTTCGTGCGCGGCAAGCCGAACAACATGACGCCCGCGCGGCTCGGCGGCGACATGCTCATCCTCGTGCTCGGCGCGGCGATGGTGCAGGTCGGATGGCCCACGCTCACGGCGTTCGGGAAGCACTCCGCGGCGGGCCTCGTGGGTGAGCTCTTCGGAGAGGTGGCGCGCTCGCTCTTCTCTACCGTGGGCTCGTTCTTGGTCGGGTTTTCGCTGCTCGGGCTCATTCTCATCGCGCGGGCGACGTTCTCGTTCATCGCGCTGATGCGTGCAATCTTCACGTTCTTCCGGTCGGGCCTCTTCCGCACCGCGAACGGCGCGAAGTCGATCGCGGAGGCGTGGCGCGCGGCGCGGGATCACGAGCGCGCCGAGATGGAGAAAGAGCGCGCGGAGGCGACCCCGAAGATCAAGCTGACCCGCGGGGAAGAAGCGTTCGTCGCGGCCGAGCTCGACAACGACGACGACACGTTCGTGCCGCCGATGGACTCCGCGCTCCCGCCGCCGGTAAAGGCGAAGCGCTCGCGAGCGAAGAAGATCTCTGCCCTCGATCCGAGCGGCGAAGGCGAGCCCACGGTCGAAGACGCCGCGCCTGCGACGATGCGTGACGTCGCGTTCGAGGCGGAAAAAGCGCCTCGCAGCCGCAAGAAGAAAGACACCATCGACGCTCCGCTCGCGCCGGCGATCGACTCCGAGATCGCCGACGACAGCGAAGACTCGCTCGAAGGTGGCGATACGAGCGACACGAGCGACGACGACGACGACAGCGCGCCCCCTCCCGCGCCGCTCCCGAAGCGGATCGAGATCAAGCTCGGCGATCCGAAGGGCGACAAGGCGAAGAGCGCTGCGCCGACCGCGTCGACCGCATCTACCGCCGCGCCGGAAGCGCCCGCGCCGAACAGCTTCAAGATCGTCGACACGTCGGCCGCTCTCGAAAAAGAGAAGCCCACGAAGCCGGAGAAAGGCGACCGTCTCGTGCCCGCCCTCGGGGCCGGGTTCCGCCTCCCGCCGCTCGACATGCTCGACGCCGCGATCGTCGATCCGAGCCTCGTCATCGACGAAGCGCTGCTCCACCGCAACGCGGAGCTCTTGATCAAGACGCTTGCAGACTACAAGGTTTCCGGGAAGGTCGAAGAGATCCTGCCCGGGCCGGTGGTGACCACGTTCGAGGTGTCGCCCGTCGCTGGCACGAAGGTGTCGCGGGTGGCCTCGCTCGCGGACGACCTCGCCCTCGCCCTCGCCAAGAAGGTGCGCATCGTCGCGCCGATCCCTGGGAAAAACCGCATCGGATTCGAGCTCCCGAACGAAAAGCGTCTCGCGGTGAACCTGCGCGATTTGGTCGAGGATCGAAGGTTCCAGCAGCTCGACGTGCCGCTCCCGGTCGTGCTCGGGCGCGACATCGTGGGCAACCCGGTGTACGCCGACCTCGCGAGCATGCCGCACGTGATCGTCGCCGGCGCGACCGGCGCGGGCAAGAGCGTAGGCCTCAACGTGATGCTCACGTCGCTCCTCTATCGGCGCACGCCGGAAGAGATGCGTCTCCTCTTGATCGACCCCAAGGTCGTGGAGCTTGCGCCCTTCGATCGCATCCCGCACATGCTGCTCCCGGTCGTGACCGACATGAAGCAGGCGGCGACGGCGCTCAAGTGGGCGGTCGACGAGATGGAGCGCCGCTACCAGATGTTCGCCGACGCCGGCACGAAGAACATCGGCACGTACAACGCGTGGGCGAAGCGCGTGGAGCGTGGCGAGGCTCGAAATCCCCTCCCGAAGCAGGTGATCGGGAAAGACTTCAATGGCTTCGAGGACGCGGTCGCGCCGGGCGAAGGCGAAGAGGGCACCCAGCCGTTGCCGGAGAAGCTCCCTCACCTCGTCATCGTCGTCGACGAGTTCGCCGACCTCATGATGCAGCAGGGGAAAGAAGTGGAGACCTCGGTCGCGAGGCTCGCGCAGAAGGCCCGCGCCGCCGGCATGCACGTCATCCTCGCGACGCAGCGACCGAGCGTGGACGTCATCACCGGCATGATCAAAGCGAACTTTCCTACCCGCATCGCGTTCCGCGTCGCGCAGAAGATCGACAGCCGCACGATCCTCGACGAGCAAGGCGCCGAGCACCTCCTCGGCAAGGGCGACATGCTCGTGAAGCTGAACGGAACGAACGACACTCGCCGCGTGCAGTGCCCGTTCTTGAGTGAAGAAGAAGTCCTGAAGATCATGGACTTTTTGCGACTCCAGGGCGAGCCCGTCTACGACGAGAACATCCTCAAGCCGCGCGACGACGAAGCGTCCGCCGACGCCGAAGAAGATGCCGAGCAAGATCCCATGTACGACCAGGCGGTGCGCCTCGTCGCCGACACGAAGCGCTGCTCCACGTCGTGGCTCCAGCGCAAGCTCGGCCTCGGGTACAACCGCGCCGCGCGCATCGTCGAGATGATGGAGAAGCGCGGGCTCGTAGGCGGAGCGAACGGCTCGAAGGACCGCGAGGTCTTGTTCGACGCGATCTAACGGAGGCGACGCGCGGAAGTGCGTCGTCGCCTCGCCCGGCCTCGCGGCGCGACGCCTGACGCGTCTCGAGCATCGCGCTCGGACCTACGCGCGTCGCTCGGGACCGACCACGCGAGCGCTGCCTCCCGGCGTCGAACCCGAAGAAGTCCTGCCACGCAGGTGCTTGCATCTTGTATGGGAGCGAAACCACGCGAGCCGCGAAGCCGACGCAAATCGGCGGAGAGCCTATCGAATCAAGCGACTCGGTGCGCTCGTGGAATGACTATCGATCGCGTTCAGCCCGTCGGCGGCGGCGGAGAGCGGCGGCGACGAGGACGAAGCCGATCGGGACGAGCGAGCCGGCCGAGGATCCATGCATGTTGCATGCGCCTCCTTCGTCGTGCGGATCCGGGGAGCTTCCCGGTTCACCGCTCGACGGACCGCCACCCGCGCTGCCGTCCGAGGCCCCCAGCCCCGGCGCGCCACCCTCTCTCACGGCTCCCCCGTCGAGAGATGACGCGTCCGCAACGCCTGCTTCGTCTCCGATACCGCCTCGTGTCGCTCTGGAGGCGCGAGCCTCGTTCTCACCACCACCGTCTCCGCCACCGTCGCTTGCGCCGCCATCGCTTGCGCCGCCGTCGCCGGGCCCGGTCGGAGAATCGACGATCCGAAAGGGCTTCACGCGCGGGGTACGCCGGCCCGCGCCCGCGGTCGCAAAAAGAATTCACGAGACGCAGGAGCGACTTTGCGATGGGCCATCGTGGGCCATCGCTGGACGGCCCCTTTATTGGAGTTGAGTCATTTCGAACACTTAAGCGCCGGCACGGACCTCGCAAACCCGGGGGACATACCCCTCAGGAGGTTCTCCGATGAAACGCTTCGCTCTTCCCTTGGTCGTCACTCTTTCGCTCGCGGCGCTCGCTGGATGCTCGGTCACCTCGGCGGACTCGAGCATGAGCGGTGGAGGCGAGAGCAGCTCGTACGCACCCAGCAGCGGCAGCGGCGGCAGCCCGAGCAGCCCAGGTGGCGGAAAGTCCGCGACGGCGCCGGGAGCTCCCGAGGGGAGCGTTCCGAGCGGCAGCGTTGGAGAGCAAACGCCTTCGGCGAGCGTGCTCACGGTGGGGCTCTGGGACGACAACAAAAACTTCGTCCACTTCGAGCGCTACCTCGAGAAAACGAAGAACGTAGGGAGCCAGCTCTTCGACGTTCGCGAGCTCGCGGCGAAGAACATCGAGAACCTCCAAGCGCCGGGCGCGAAGACCGCGCTCGACGTGACCTTCCTCGTCGACACGACCGGCAGCATGGGAGACGAGCTCTCGTACCTCACGCGCGAGCTCGTCGCGATCCAGAACAAGGTGCACCAACGCGTGCAAGATGCACATTATGGCGTCGTCACGTACCGAGACCGAGGCGACGAGTACGTCACGCGCAGCACCGAGCTCTCGGCCGACCCTGCCCTCGCACGGGACGCGCTATCGCGCGAATCTGCTGCCGGTGGTGGTGACCACCCGGAGGCGGTTCCGGACGGCCTCGCGGCGGCGGCGGCGCTCGGGTGGCGCCAAGAGCCGAACGTCGCGAAGGTGCTCTTCTGGATCGCGGACGCGCCAGAGCACCGAGGCACCGGGCCCGCCGTCGCGGCCGCCCTCGCGAGCGCACGCGCGAAGGGGATCCACGTGTATCCGATCGCGGCGAGCGGCGTCGTCACGGAGGCCGAGCACACGATGCGAGTGGCTGCACAATACACGGGTGGTCGTTACATCTTCCTCACCGACGACTCCGGTATCGGCAGCGCGCACGCCGAGCCGCTCGTGCCCTGTTACGTGGTGCAGAAGCTCGACGCGGCGATCTTGCGCGTGCTCCGGATCGAGGCGTCCGGCGCGTACGAGGCGGCGGCACCGGAGGAGATCGTGCGCACCGCCGGCACGGTGGACGCGCGCGGGAGGTGCACGGTGACGACGACCGCGAAGACCCAAGACGGCACCGCGCACCCGCTCGCGGAGGCTTGGATTTACTGATCGGTCAGACGCTCGAGGTCGACCCACAGATCGGCGATCGTGAGGCGCGCGTCGATCGACGAGAGCTCGAGGGTGCCTCCCTCGAGCTCCGTCATCAGCCATTCGCCGCTCGGGAGACGCCGGTAGCGTTCGACGCTGCGCGTGTCGATCGCGACGACGACGTATTCGCGAAGCGACGCGAGGGTTCGGTAGTGGGCAAATTTGCCGCCGCGGTCGTAGTCGGCCGTCGAAGGCGACAGCACCTCGACGATGACCGTGGGGTTCTCGAGCGCGTTCTCGTCTCCCGGATCACGATCGAGCGGGCCGCAGAACACGCTCGCGTCGGGGTAGTGGTACGAGCGCGTCTTCCGAGTGGACACCTTCGCGCCATCGCCCAGCGCGAAGCACGGCTTGCCCTCGAGCGCACGGACGAGGAGGAGATATACGCGGCCCTTCACATGCGTATGCTCTGGGCGCGCTGCCAGCACGAAGACCTCGCCGTCGACGTACTCCCAGCGTTCGTCCGTTCCAGCCTCCAACGCGACGTACTCCGCTAATGTCATGCGCCGTCGGTCCCGCGCTTCCGAACGAGACCGAGGCCGATGCGGTGGCGGAGCAAGAGTTTGCATCATGCACCAATCACGGGGACGTCTCGTGGGCGTGCGCTCCGGTGCGGCGGATCGAGCGCTCGTGGTCGGGGCCGACTCCGTGCTTGGCGAGGAACGCGAACGTATCGGCCCAGCATTTTTTGGCCGCCGCGCGCATGACGAAGGCGTGGAACGCATGCACCTCGCCGGGGTAGTAGGCATCTTCGCCCGTCGCGCCGAGCTTCTGGAGGGCACGCGCCATGCGCCTCGTGTCGTCGAGGAGCGGATCTTTCGTCCCGACGGGGAGAAAGAACGGAGGGAGCGCGCGTTGCGGCTTCTCGGCGCGCTCGAGGAAACAGAGCGGGTCGGCCAGATCGAGCGACGCCATGCTCGGCGACGAACCTAGATAGGCGCGCTCCGCCTCGCGGATGCGATCGGCGACGAAGGGCGAAAACCCAGCCTTTCTTCGCGAAAAACGCTCCGAGTCGGTGACCTGGAACATGCCGCAGGAGGGCACGACCGCCTTCGGGACGGTGCCAGTATCGAACGCGTGGCGGGCGAAGGGCTCGGGGCGCTCGTAGGTGGTCGCGAGGGTGAGGCTCGTCGCCAAGTTCGCCCCCGCCGACTCGCCCGCGACCACGATCCGCGAGGTGTCGCCGCCGAGGCGGGCCGCGTTCTCCACCATGTACGCGTACGCGTGGCATACGTCGGCGATCGCGGCGGGGAAGCGGTGCTTCGGCGCAAGCCTGTAGTTTACATTGAATACGACGTAGCCGCGCCGCGCGTAGGCGAGCGCCATGACCCAGTGGGTGTCCTTCGAGAGGATGCGAAACGCGCCGCCGTGCACGTAGAACACGATCGGGAGCGGGCCCTTGCGCTCGGTGGGGCGGTACACGTCGAGCAGGTGGTCGTTCCCGGAGCCCGGGTGGTACCGCAGATCTTTCACGACCTCGACGCCGTGACGCGATGGGCGCGCGAGCGGGTGGAGTGAGCCGAGGCGGGCGGCGCCGTTGAAGAAACCCTCCATGATGGCAGAGCCGAGGGCTTTTCGCGCGCGGGTGGCGATCGAGACCATGACCTCGAAGCGTACCTGCGGCCCGCATGCGCCGCCAGAAGAGCGGGTCGCGCGGAGGCCTCGCGATGTGCGCAGGTGAAGGCGCGGGCCGCACGTCGTTGCGGCTTTTCGAGCGCAATCACGAGCCGCGACACGATCGTGGGCACGGAGGTTTGGACCGTGTGCTAACCCCCCGCGCGTGAGCCGCATCCACAAATCCCTCCCCCCAAAAGGCACCCGTATCGGCATCGCGTACTCCGGTGGGCTCGACACCCGCACCGCGGTGGCGTGGCTCTCCCGCCAAGGGCTCGAGGTGCACTGCTACACGGCAGACCTCGCCCAGCCGGACGAGAAGAGCGTGGAGGACATCCCGCCGACCGCGATGACGCACGGAGCGAAGGCCGCTCGCCTCGTCGACTGCAAAGACGCGATGGTCGCGGAGGGCATCGTCGCGATGCAATGTGGCGCGTTCCACCTCTCCACCGGCGGGCGCAAGTACTTCAACACCACGCCCCTCGGACGCGTCGTCACCACCACCGCGATCGTGCGCGCGATGAAGGCCGACGGCGTGAGCGTGTTCGGCGACGGGAGCACCCACAAGGGAAACGACATCCAGCGTTTCTTCCGCTACGGCGCGCTCCTCAACCCGGAGCTCACCATCTACAAGCCCTGGCTCGACAGCGCGTTCGTGAACGCCTTCGGCGGGCGCACGGAGATGAGCGAGTACCTCACGAGCATCGGACTGCCCTATAAAATGGGCACCGAGAAGGCCTACAGCACCGACGCGAACGTGCTCGGAGCCACCCACGAGGCCAAGGATCTCGAGCGCCTCGATCGCGGCGTGCGGATCGTCGATCCGATCATGGGCGTCGCGTTCTGGAAGAAAGACGTCGTCGTCGAGGCGGAAGAGGTCACCGTCGGCTTCGAGCGCGGGGTGCCGGTGTCGCTCTCCGGAAAGACGTTCGCGAGCCTGACGGAGCTCTTCCTCGAAGCCAATCGTGTCGGCGGTCGTCACGGCCTCGGCATGAGCGACCAAATCGAGAACCGCGTCATCGACGCGAAGAGCCGCGGCATCTACGAGGCGCCCGGCATGGCGCTCCTCCACGCCGCTTACGAGCGCATCCTCTCGGCGGTGCACTCCGAGAACACGACCGATCTCTACGCCACCCTCGGACGCAAGCTCGGCCGACTCCTCTACGAGGGCCGCTGGTTCGATCCGGAGGCAGAGATGCTGAAGGGCGCGCTCACCTCGTGGGTCGCTCCCAGCATCACCGGCGAGGTCACGTTCGAGCTCCGCCGCGGCGAGGACTACACCCTCGTCGACACCAAAGTTCCGCGCGCGGCCTACGAGCCGGACAAGCTCTCGATGGAGAAGACCAAGACCGCGTTCCTCCCCGAGGACCGCATCGGCGCCCTGGAAGTGCAGAACATCTCCGTGCAAGATGCACGTGATTTGCTCCTCGGCCGCGGTAAAGATGCAGCGCCCCGTCTCGGGCTCAAGATCGACGATCTGCTCGAGTAATCACGGGCGATCGGCGACGCGAGACGAATGGAGGCGACTCGTGGGCGGTGCCCGCGGGTCGTCTTTCGTTTTCATGCAGGATGCATCGTTCTCCGCCGCGAGATTGGCAGTCTCGTTCAAGAGCGCCGACCAGAAGGGCCGAGGATTTCGTGCGGTTCGCAAGCTGCGTCACCGCGTGCGCGCGCCGCCGACGGATAGTCTTCCATCTTAGGAGGAGCACCGACGCGTCCGAGGCACGCCGCTAAACGCGCGAAAGCCGACGGCGCTACAGGTCCGCAAGTCCCTGGCGAGGGACGGGATTCAACCTGTTCGGTGCTCTAAATTAGAAGAGACCGAGCGAAAAGCTGAACGCGAACGGCTCCTCGTAGGCACGTTTGCGCGTCACGTTGTAGCCAAAATCGAGGGCGATCGGCGCGATCGGGGTCTGGATGCGAAGGCCGGTGCCGGCCGCCGCGCGAATGGGGAAAGAGCCCTGATCGAACGGATAGCTCAAGGTGCGCCAGAGGTTGCCGATGTCGGCGAAGACGACCGTCTCGAGCGGCCCGGCGATGGGAATGCGGACCTCGAAACGTTGCACCGCAGAGAGGTTGCCGCCGCGAATGGGCGCGGTCGCGAGCGTGAAGCACGGCACCGCGCGAGCCGGATCGTCGCAGTTGGTCCCCGCGTCGCGCTCGAGGCGGTCGAGGTCGTCCTGGGGGATGAATGACTGCAGGTACCACCCGCGCATCTCCTGACCGCCGAGGAAAAAGAGGCGGTCCGGGTACGTCGTGGAGTTCTCGGTGAGCTGCCCGATGATCCCGAGGCTCGTCGACGACGCGAAGCGGCTGCGGAACGGGAGCTTGAAGTAGAAGCTGAAGCGGTTGAAAAACTTGAGGAAGTGGCTCTCGTCGAACTGGTCCGAGGTCGCGCCGAGGGGGAAAGCGTCGACGTGCTCGAGGGTCGAGGTGAGCAGCGTGCCTCGCGAAGCGTCGAGCGGGTTGTCGCGGCGATCCCACGTGAACGTGCCGCGCTGGGCGACGACGAAGGTCTCGCCATCGGGCAGGTTCAAGATGCGCTGCTGCGCCGACTTCAGGACCGGGTCCGAGTCGAGCGAGGCGAGGTACGCGGTGAGGTTCGAGGCGGCGAGCACGCGCAGGTTGTTGAACTCGAAGCTCTGCCCGAACGTGAGCGTGACGTCGCGCTGCGGGCGCACCGTGATGCTGGGCGTACCGGCGATCTTGGTGATGTAGTAGTCGCGGCGCAGATCGTGGGTGCCGACGCCGTCGATCCCGAACGCGACGAGCGGGCCGAGGCCGATCTCCGGGAACTGAATGCCGGCCGTGACACGAGACCCGACCCGCGCCTCGATCGGCAGGTTCTCGTAGTTTTGTCGCGCGGTGCTGTCCAAGATGAACGCGGTCGGGAGGTACGAGAGCTGGAGCAGCACGCTCACGCCGATCGCGCGCCCGAACAGGTTCTTGTGGCCGTACTCCACCGCGAAGCGCACACCTTCACCGGTAGAGACGCCGGGCGCGAACTCGAGTGAGTGGCGCGGCCGCTCCACCACCGTGATGATGACGTTCTTGTTCTTCTGCGGGACGTTCGGATCTTCGAGCGCGACGACCACGCTCGAAAACACGTTCAGCGTCGCGATGCGCTCTTGGGACTTTCGAACTTCGTCCGAGCCGTAGGGCTTGCCTACCTCGAGCGCGATCCGCTTCTCGATCGTCTGCGGCACCGTATAGACGTTGCCGCGGATCTTGATGCCCGAGACGATGACCTGCTCCTGCTCGTTCACGCGGAAACGAACGTGGCTCCGCGAGCGATCTTGGGAGAGCTCGATCGAGAAGCTCGCCTCCGCGTAGGCGTAACCCTTGCGCTGGTAGAGCTCGACGATGCGACGCCGAGCCTCGTCGAGCTTGGCAGAGCTCACCGGACCGGCCATGTCGAGCGCGGCGGCGCGGGCGAGCTCGCGGGTGGTGAAGGCGCGCACGCCAGTGAACGAGACGTCGTACATGCGGCTCTGCGGGCCGAGGCGGATCGGCATTCGCAGCACGACGTAGGGCGCGCATTCCACGCCTTTTCCAGGCTCCGGCGTGCACGAGGCGCGCGGATCGGGCGCCGCGAGCGGTAGCGGCAACCCCTGCGGATCGAGGTTGCAGCTCGTCGCCGCTTCGTCGACCACCTCGGGGATGCACGTGCCGGGCGGCGAGTGGCGCTTGCAATGCGGGCGCACCACCTGGAGCGGGCCCACCTCGGCAGAGAGGAAGCCCTCCGCACGGTAGAGCTCCTGCACGTGCTTCATCGCGCGCTCGTAGGTGTCCGGAAAGTACGTCGTGTGGGGCGCGATGTCGGTCGGCGTGACGCGCGTGCCGTGCCGGTTCGGCGAGATGAGCGCGTCGAGACCGGAAGGCCGCGGAGAGAGCACCAGGTCTTGGCCGGGGAGCTCCTCCTCGAGGTAGCTGTCGATCTCGGCGCCGAGGCCGGCGGCGGTCTTGGGGGCGCTCTCCGCGAGGCGAAGGTCGTCGACTTTGAGGCACGGGTACTCGCGCGATACGACCGCGACGCGCTCGTTCTCGCGGATCTTGAACGCGAGGAACACGAGCGGGTCTTCGAGCTGCCCACGCAGGGTGGACGTGACCTCCACGTCGAGATAGCCACGCTTCCGGTAGAACTCGGCGAGCTTCTGGACGAGGTGCCCGGTCGACAGATCCGGATCGGAGTCGAGCGCGAGCGCACCCGAGAGCGCCGTCGCGTCGTAGTGATCGTTGCCCTCGAACCGCGCCTCGAACTTCGGGCCCGGGTCCATGCGCACGCGGAGCACGACCACCGCTCCGACGGCCACGAGATCGCTCGACACGGTCGCGCGATGGAAGCCCGCCGCGCGCAGCTTGGTCTCGAGCTGGGTGTTCGCGGCGAGGATCGTCGCTTCGTCCGCGCGGTCCTTCTCGCGGACGAGGTACTGCTCGGTGATGCGAGCGAAATCCTCTTTCTTTCCGCGCGTATAGAAGAATACCTTTTTGTCGACGAGGCGCGCGGTGCCCGCCACGACGTCGACGTTGACGACGACGTGCGCGCGGTCGACGCCGGGGGCCGTCCCGATCGTGACGTTGGCGGCGGGGTAGCCGCGGCGCGAGAGCAACGCGCGCACGCGCTCCTTGTGGCGCGGGATGTCGCGGGCGACGATTTCGCCGCCCTCGGCGAGGTCGGCTTCGCGTGCGATCTCTTCGCGCGTGAACGGAGCCTCGTGAACGGTCACGTGCACCGTCTCGACGATCTTGCGCGGCGAGAGGCGCACCGTGAGCACGCTGCCACCCTTGCCGTCGTCCGAGGCGACCACGACGCCGTCGGCGAACCGGCCGCTCGCGAGCGCCTCGTCGAGGTACTTTCGCGCGGCAGCAGACGAGAGCTTCTCCCCCGCGGCGGGTGGGCCGAGCTTCGGCGGTACGACGTCGGCCCAGAGCGCGTCGTCGACCGCGCTGTCGACCCGCGTGAGGGGCCTCCCGGCGAGCGCGGCGAGGGTGGCGTCGGCGCCTTCGAGGTCGGGCGCGACGGGCGGTGGCTTTACCTCCGGCGCCGGCGGGATCGGCGTGACCTTCACCGCGTCGTCCGCCCGCGACGCGCGGCTCCCGAAGACGAGCGCGGCGATCACGATCACGAAGGCGACGAGACGCCAGAGCCCCGCGCCGAGCTTCGGCGCGCGCATCGCGTCTTGGCTCGTCCGCCGGAGGCTCATCGCGGCGCTACCCTAGCGGAAAAGCGCGCAATTTTGGGGATGAAGAGACCCGCGAGGACCGTGAAATAGCGGCGATTTCGCGTCGAACGCGTCGAACCGGCGCCGACCCGCGCGCTATTCGAACTGGAGGCGGAAGCGGAAGTCGACGCCGATGTTCGGGAACGTCCCAGTGGCCGAGTTGTTCACGTTGTCGGCGTTGCCCTGCACGCTCGTCGTACGTGACAGTCGCCACTCGACGTTTCCGCGGAGCTGATCGTCGGTAAAGCTCTTCGTGATGGAGGCGCGCACGTCCTCCGAGAGCCTTCGCCCGACCGTGATTTGGGGCTCCGTGCGGCCGGTGCGCGGAGAATATGCGCTGCCGAAGCGGAAATCGTCGATCACGTTCACCGCTTGTTTTACCGCACGATCGGCGCCGGTGACGTTCGCGAAGGCCTGGCCCACCGCGGTGCCGAGGTCGCCGAGGCGCGCTTGGTCGACCTCGGTTCGGGTGAGACCGACGGTGAGGAGGAGGAAGATGTCCTCGCGCGAGAGCGCGGGATCGGCCGTCATGTCGAGGCGGAGCGGCTCGTCGCCCCCGTAGGCGCCGTAGACGTGCAAATTGATACGCCACGAGGCGCCGTTGCGGCCGCTCACGCTCTGCGCGTTGAGGGGGCTCCCGCTCGAAAAGCGACGGTAATCGGTGGTCGCGACGATATCGATGTAGGGCACGATCTTCGAGGCGTCGTCGAACTTGATGACCGCTTGTTGGACGTCGAAGTCGTTCGCGAGGAGGTGCATACGCCCGCCCGGGAGCGCGCGGAGCTCGCCGCGGAGGCCCACCCGTTGGTTCGTTCCGCTCACGGCGAGCCCCTGCGCGCCGACCGCGAGCTGGGTCTCGATGAGGTTGTTGCGAATGCGGAGCGGCGACTTCGTGCGAACGACCAGGTCGGGGCCGAACACGATCGAGTCGAGGGTGGGATCGTAGCCCTTCACCTCGGTGCGCTGCGCGCCGCCGCGGAGCGCGTCGTTCACGTCGAGCTCCATCGGCCGGGTGTACTCGAGGGAGGCTATCTGGATGACGCCGGAGACGTGCGGCAGCTTGGCGCTCCCCGTGCCCGCCGCGAGCGCGTTGTAGGTGACGCGTACGTCGGTGTCGATCGCGGCGGAGATGCCCTCCGCCGGCTTCAACTGGAGGCCACGCGAGACGACCCGCGCCTCCATCGATCCCAGCAAATTCCCGCGCAAAGGCGCGCGACCAGTGACCTTCACCTCCCCGCCCGCGAAGCCGGCTTGTGCGTTCGTCACGCGCACCTCTTCGTCGTCCGCGACCACGTCGACGTTCACGTCCGAGATGACGCTCGGGAGGCCCTGAATCGCGAGCTCCCCTCCCCTCACCTTCACCTCGCCTTGCACGTCGGGCTGGAGCGCTCGCCCGGTGACGCGCACGGAGCCGGAGAGCTTGCCGCTCGCGCGGGTGAGCTTGGGCACGATGCCAGTGAAGATGCCGAGGTCGATCGGCAAGAGCTCGGCCTGCAGGTTCAGCTTCGGATCCTTGCTCGACACGCGCGCCAGATCGCCCTTGAGGGTGAAGGTGCCCTTGAAGCCGTTCGACGACACGATCTCGAACCCGAGCGGCGGGAGCGCGATCCCGTCGTTCACATAGGCGATTTGCACCGGCGCCGGCTGCCACGTGATGCGCTGCGCGTCGCGGAAGAACGAGATCGACTTCGGAGCGAACGTGACGCGCGCGTTGGCGAGATCCTCGAAGCGTAGCTTCTCGATGTCCATGTCGGCGGAGAGCTCGCCGCCGGTGGTCTCGAGGGGGTCTATCGCGTCGACCTCCTCGGCCGTCTTCGGGGAGTACGAGGCGATGCCGAGCACGAGCCCGAGGTCCACCTTCCGAAACAAGACTTTACCGGAGAAGCTCTGGCTCTTCTCGCGCGAAATCGTCACGTTTTTAAGGTGAATTTGGCGATCGAAGAGGTCGCCGTCGAGCACGAAATCGCCCGCCGAAGAGGTGTCGGCGAGGTACGCCTCGGCGTCGAAGGGGGGCCCGATTGGCGCGCCACATTTGGTGTGCCCGAGCACCTTCGAGGGCTTCTCCGGCCCGGGCAGCATCTCGAAGTGGACGTGGCTCTGGCCGAGCTTTTTCCCGCGGAAACGGATCGGCGTCACCTCCGCGTCGCCGTTCACGACGATCGAGCTCAGCTTGCCGCCCACCCGCGCGACGACCGAAGCCGCGCCGTCTACGCCGGGGAGCATGCCCGCGAGCGCGTCGATGCGCGAGAGGGGCAGGCCGTCGAGCGCGATGTTGCCGCGCAAATCGCCGCCCCGTGTAATCTGCATCGATCCGACGACCGAGCCGATCGGGCCTTTACCTTCGCGGTGCACCTTGTGGAGCGTCATCGCGCGCACGAAGAGGTCGGCCCCGTCGAAGCCGGCCCTTTGGTCGTACCAACGGAAGTCGAAATCGGCGTCGCCGTCCTCGAAGCGCTCGCCGAAGAGAGAGACGTCGCGGAGCTTCGTTTTCGCCGAGATCGTGATGAACCCGCTGCCGCACTGGTCTTCCGGCCCACCGAGCGCGACGTGCACCTGCGCCGTCGCCCCGAAGCGCCCGTCCACCGGGGCGAAGCGGGGGTCTTTCTCCAGATTGAAAATGGAGAGGAGACCGCGGTCGGTGAACACCTCGCGGTTGGGGTCGCGATCCTTGAGGTGGAAGTCGTCCGAGACGATCGTCGCGTCCATCCTCATGGAGGCGGGTCCGCCGAAGTCGAGGCGCCCGGTCGGCATCTCGAACTTGCTCTTGCCCTTTTGGCCCTTCACGTTCGAGAGGTCGAGCGCCATCCCGCGGAGCTCGGCGTGACCACCGTCGATGTCGCCGAGCTTCAAGTCGCCGATCTCGAAGCCGGTGACCTTCTTCACGTCGCCATCGAGCTTCGGGCTGCCCTGCGTGCCGAAGACCTTGACCTTCACCTCCGCGAAGCCCTTCATCCTCACGTTGCCGATCGGGGAAATCTCCTCCAGATCGACGCGCGCGTTCGTCACGTCGACGCCGAGCCCGCCGGCATAACCGATGAACACCGACCGGCCGTCGATGACGCTGCTCCCGGTGACGACGCGCGGGTTCACGAACGACACGCCGTCGGGGCGTACGGCGAGGTGCGATTGGATCTGCGCTTCCTTGAGGCCGACCACGCGCACCCGGTTCGGGTTGTCCGCCGCCGAGTCGTAGGCCTCGAAAATGCCCGTGCGCGCGACAAAATCGGCGTCGAGCTTGAGCGGCGTGAAGGACCCGCCGAAATGAGGCACGTGCGCTTCCGTGATGTCCCACCGCACGTGCGCGTGCTGCGACACACCTAGCTCCGCCATGAGGCGCACGAAATCGACGCTCTTCACGTCGACGGTGGCAGACAGCGCGTCGGCGCTCGCCGGCTCGAGCGGACGCACCTTCACGTTCGTGAGGGTGACCTCCCCGTCGGCCATGTGGATGACCATCTTCGGGCTCTCGACGACCTGCGATCCGAGCCGCTTCGGATCGGTGTCCTTCCGGAGCACCACCTCTCCCGCCAGATCTTGCGCGATCGTGAAGTGGTCGACCCGCACGCCGTGCGCCGCGATCGAGCCCTTGAAATCGGGGAGCTCGTCGGCCGACGAGAACTTGAGCTCGCCCTCGAGGCGCACCCAGCCGTCGGTGTCCGGCACCCCCGGCGCGCGCGAGGCGAGCGCGATCGGTGCACGAACGAGCACACGGCCGTCGACCCGCGGGAGGCTCTTTCCGGGCTCGGGGAAGAGGATCGTGGTTTGGTGGAGCGCGATCTCCACCTTTCGTTTGTCGTCGTTCGGCAGCGAGCAGCCGGGGAACGTGTCGCCGGCGGGGTCGAGATCGACGCCGCCGTGGGTCGTGAACCTCCGGACCAAGACGCGGTCGCTCTGCACCCGGACGCGGGCGTCGAGATCGCAGAGCTCGTCGTCCTCGGCGTCGATCTCGGCGGGCTTCTTGGGATCGATTTGGCGGCGCCACCGGGACCGAATCTGCCCGACCCGGAGCGCGATCTCGATTTCGGAGGCGGAGACCTCGTCCATCTCTTCGGTCGTCACGTCTGCGTCGGCCTCGCGGAGCGTGACGTGGAGCAGCTCGTCGACGACGAGATCGATCTCCGCGTCGCTCACGCTCACCACGTTGAAGGGCGCTCGAAACGGCTTTTTTTCCTTCGATTCGGGGATCGTCACGTTCAAGTTCGCGAGCTTGCCGTCCTTGATGACGACACGCGCGCGCGGTGCCTCCACCTCG
>JAAFHV010000072.1:0-18363 GCA_013297655.1 Myxococcales bacterium
CCCGCGCGCGCAGCAGCCGAGCCGGCCGCAAGCCCCGCGCCGCCGCCGGTCGCCGCCGCTCCTGCCGCGCCTCCTCCTGCTCCCCCCGCCCCCGTCGCTCCTCCCCCGGTCGCCGCTGCTCCTGTCGCGGCCCCCGCTGCTGCCGCGTCTCCCGCCGTGGCGGCCGCGGTGAACGGCCACCTCGCGCCGAAGCTCGAGGGGCTCGGGCTCTCCGCCGGCCAGGCCGACGCGATCCTGGCCCTCTCGCGCGAAATCGTCGAAAAGGTCGTGTGGGAAATCGTCCCGCAGCTCGCCGAGTCGATCATCAAGGAAGAGATCGCGCGGCTTACAAAGTAGCCGTGAAGCGCTTCGCCCTGGGTTTTCTTCGGTTCTCGGTCGTCATCGCGCTCGCGAGCATCGCGGGACAGGCACGCGCACAGGAAGGACCAGGGCTCCTTCCCGACGCTCCGGACGGCCAGCCAGCCCCCGATGGCGCGACCTCTGGCCCGGCGCTCGATCCGGACCGGGTGCGAGCTCGGTTCGGGTTCGACATCGCGGGCGCCGCGCTCGTCGGTCGCGGCGCCGGCCCTGCTGCCAGCGTGCGGGTGGGCGTTCAGCTCAACCGCGCGCTCGGTCTCCAGGTGCAAACCCAGATGGGCGTCTTCGCGGGCCGCGATTTTGGCGTCTACTCGAACAACGCGATCATGGGCTCGCTCGTCCTCCTCGACATGATCGAGCTGGCGGCGGGCCCCTCCCTCGACGTGCGCGCGGCGAGCCTCGACCTCGACCAGGGCGCGTTCGCCGGCCTCGCGACCCGGATCGGATTTCTCGTAGGGAAGAACACGCACCGCGACGGCAAGCGCTCGGGGCTCTCGCTCGTGTTCCACGCTCACCCCACGTTCATCACCACCGAGAGCGGCGCTACGGTCACGCGTACCCTCTTCGCGTTCGGCATCGGCGGCGAGTGGTTTTAGAGCGCGGCCGCAGACCTCCAGCGCGTTAGGGGCTTCGTCGCGGCTCGGCAGAAAACCGCCGTCCGAAAACTGTTCGGTGCTCTCGCGAAATAGCCTTGGTATACCCGCGTCATGAGCGACGCTGCGACGGACGGAACGCCGGACCTGACCAAGGGCTACGAACCGCGCGAGGTGGAAGCCCGCTGGTTCAAATTCTGGAGTGAATCCGGGGTTTTTCACGCCTCGGACGACCCCGCCGACACCCGCCCGGTCTACTGCGTCCCGATGCCCCCGCCCAACGTGACGGGCTCGCTCCACATGGGCCACGCGCTCATGACCACCCTCGAGGACGTGCTCGTGCGCAAGAAGCGCATGGACGGCTTCAACGTGCTCTACCAGCCCGGCATCGATCACGCCGGCATCGCGACCCAGACCGTCGTCGAGCGGCAGCTCCAGCGCGAGGGCAAGACGCGGTTCGACCTCGGACGCGAAGAGTTCGAGAAGCGCATATGGAAGTGGAAGGCCGAGAGCGGCGGTCGCATCGCGGAGCAGCAGCGCGTGCTCGGCGCGTCGGCTGACTGGCCGCGCTCGAAGTTCACGATGGACCCCGACCAGAACGTGGCGGTGCGCGAAGCCTTCGTGCGCCTCTACGAAGAGGGCCTCATCTACCGCGCGACCCGGCTCATCAACTGGGATCCCGTCCTCCAAACGTCGCTCTCGGATCTCGAGGTCGACCACGAAGAGAACAACGGCGAGCTCTTCGAGTTCGCGTACAAGGTCGACGGCGAGGACGGCGAGCTCGTCGTCGCGACCACGCGCCCCGAGACGATGCTCGGCGACACCGCGGTCGCGGTCCACCCGGAAGATGCACGCTACACGCATCTTCACGGCAAGATGCTGGTCCACCCGTTCGTCGATCGCAAAGTGCCCGTCATCACCGACGCGATCTTGGTCGACATGAAGTTCGGCACCGGCGCGGTGAAGGTCACCCCCGCCCACGACTTCAACGACTTCGCGACCGGCAAGCGCCACGGGCTCGAAGAGATCAACCTCTTGAACCTCGACGGCACGATGAACGACGCCTGCGGGCAGTTCGCCGGCCTCCCCCGCGAGCGCGCGCGCACGGCGGTCAAAAAAGCGCTCGACGAAAAGGGCCTCGTCCGCGGCGCAAAACAGCACCGCCTCACGATCCCGAAGAGCCAGCGCTCGGGCACCACGGTGGAGCCGATGCTCTCCACCCAGTGGTTCACGAAGATGGACGGCATGGCCAAGGCCGCCCTCGAAGCGGTGCGCTCGGGGGAGACCAAGATCATCCCCGAGGAGTGGCAAAAGACGTACGACCACTTCCTCGAGAACATCCAAGACTGGTGCATCTCGCGCCAGCTTTGGTGGGGCCATCAGATCCCCGCCTGGCACGGACCGGACGGCAAAATCGTCGTCGCGCGCGAGCGCCCCGCCGACCTCGGTCCGGAGTGGGTGCAAGATCCCGACGTGCTCGACACCTGGTTCTCGAGCGCGCTCTGGCCCTTCGCGACGATCGGCTGGCCGGAGAACACCGATCTGCTGAAGAAGTTCTACCCCGCGAGCGATCTCGAGACCGGGTACGACATCCTCTTCTTCTGGGTCGCGCGCATGATGATGTTCGGGATCCACTTCATGGGGAAGGCGCCCTTCTCGCGCGTGCTCCTCCACGGTCTCATCGTCGACGAGACCGGCGACAAGATGAGCAAGGTGAAGGGCAACGTGATCGATCCCCTCGATCTCGTGTATGGCGCAACCTTCGCCGAGGTCATGGAAAAGACGCTCCCCGGCGCTCCCCCGGCCGAGGCGCTCGCGAAGTTCAAGAAGGCGTATCCGTCCGCCGCGACGATGGAATCCGGGTTCCCCGCCTACGGGGCAGACGCGCTTCGCTTCACGCTCTCCACGTTCCCGCCGAGCAACAAGCGCATCGCGCTCGCCCCGAAGCGGATCGAGGGTTACCGCCACTTCGTGAACAAGGTGTGGAACGCGACCCGCCTCTCGCTCGAGCTCCTCGGCGAAGGTTTCACTGGCGACACGGCGGTCTCCGGCGAGCCCTCGTTCTTCGACACGTGGATCTTGTCGCGCCTCGCGAAGGCGGCCGAGATCGCACACCCCGCGATCGACGCGTTCCGGATCGACGAGGCCTCGAACGAGATCTACAGCTTCTTCTGGGACGACTTCTGCGCCTGGTACCTCGAGATCGTGAAGCCGGTGCTCCGCGGAGCGAAGGCCGACGAGGCCCTCGCGACGAAGCGCACGCTCCTCACGGTGCTCGAGACCTCGCTCCGCCTCCTCCACCCGATGATGCCGTACGTGACGGAAGAGCTTTGGCAGCGGCTCCCGATCACGCGGAAAAACAAGTCGATCGCGTTCGGTCCTTACCCGCGGGCGGGGGTCGACGCCAAGACCGACAAGAAGGTCGACGCGCAAATGGCCGCGCTCAAGGCGTCGATCAGCGCCGCGCGCACGATCCGGAGCGAGCACGAGGTGCACCCCGCCAACGAGGTGAAGCTCACGATTCGCACCGACTCGGAGGAGCTACGCACGTTCTTTGGCGAGAAGATCGACGCCGTGCGCGTGCTCGTGAAGACCGACAAGTCCGCGCCCCCGGTCGTGGAGGCCACCGGTGGTCCGCGCCCCAAGGGCACGATGGTCAGCATCGTCCCCCACGAGCTCGGCACGATCGAAATCCTGGTCGACCTCTCCGGTCACGTCACGAAGGCGAAGGAGCTCGAGCGCATCGCGCGCGCCCAAAAGGCGATCGAGAAGGACCTCGCCGCGATCGAGAAGAAGCTCGGCTCCAAGGCGTTCGCGGAGCGCGCGCCGAAGGAGGTCGTCGAGGAGTCGCACGCGCAAAAGAAGGCGCTCCTCGAGGCCAAGGAGCGTCTCGAAGGCGCACGAAAGCTCGCCGAAGAGCTCGACTGACCGCGTCGGAACACGCAACCAAGCGTTTTTAATCGCTTTTTCGCGTTGCAACGGAATCCCCGCGCGCGTGGAGAGCCGTAGCCCTCGGCTGGCAAACTTGCTAAGTCCGAGCCTTCCGAGGGCCGGGCATTTGCGCGCGCGCTCGCTTCTTCCGCTTGAGACGCAAAGATGAGCGATTCCGACAACGACAAGCCGTCCGCCGAGTCCACCGAGCCCGAGACGCGCGCGAACCTGCCGAGCGAGAGCGCCAAGGCCGCGGAGGAAACGAAGGCGAGCGAAGGCCACGCGACCAAAGCAGGCGAGCCTGAGCCCGCTCCTGCCGCGACGAGCGCTGGCGACGCCGACGAGACCTCGACGAAGGCCGCGGAAGAGCCGAAGGAGGCCGTCGAAGCCGCGAGCGCAGCCGCGACGGACGAAGGTCCCGCGTCGGAGAGCCTCGCCGCCAAAGACGAAGGCTCGGGCGAAGGCGCGTCCGCGAAAGACGCCGCCGCGAAAGACGAGAAAAAAGGCGACCGCAAAGGCGACGCGCCGCGAGGGAACCCGCTCGACCTTCGCTCCCTCGCCACCGCCGGTGCCGGCTTGTTGGGCTTGTTTTTCCTTATGGCGAAGAACACCCAGTGGCGCCTCGGAGTGCCGCTCGGGGTCTTCTTCGCGATCGTCGCTGCCGCCGGCGTGCTCGGCTTCATCGGGTCGTTCGACGATCCGGAAGATCGTGTCGTCCACAAGACGGACGCGGGGGCGCTCCTGTTGCCTCTCCTCGTCACGGTCGGCGCGTTCATCGGATTCTGTGTCGCGCTCGGCCTCGCGCAGGCGAACCTCTTCGGCGCGCAGTGGGGTTGGGGCCTCGTCGTCACCGTCACGTTCGTCGGTTTCGTGGCTGCGCTCTTCCGCCTCGGCACGGCCCTCGGTCCGTGGGCAAAGGACGAGATCGGCGAAGAACGTCCGCTCCTCAAGCGCCATGGCTTCTGGGTCGTCCTGTGCGGCGCGCTGCTTTATTTCCCTGCGATGGGCGTGTTCTCGCTCTGGGATCCGTGGGAGACGCACTACGGCGAGGTCGCCCGCGAGATCCTCGCCCGCGACGACTGGATCTCGCTCTGGTGGGCCCAAGACGGCTGGTTCTGGTCGAAGCCGATCCTGAATTTTTGGGTCCAGGCGCTCGCGATGGGCAGCCTCGGCACGCACTACCACGCCGACCAAATGCTCCAGGGCGGGCTCGCCCACCCCGAGTGGGTCGTGCGCACGCCGAACGTGCTCCTCACGATCCTCGCGCAGTACGTCATCTACAAGGGCGTCGCGCGCGTCTTCGGTCGCCGCGCGGGTCTCCTCGGTGCGCTCGTGCTCAGCACGATGCCGGACTGGTTCTTCCTCGCCCATCAAACGATGGCGGACATGCCGTTCGTGTCTTCCATGACGGCAGCGATGGGCATGGTCCTCCTCGCGATGACCGCACAAGACGACACGAAGGTGGCCCTCTACGAGGTGGCCGCGTTCGGCCGAAAGTTCCGGTTCTCGGGCTTCCACCTCGTCTTCGGGGCGGTCTTGGTCTGCGCGATTCCGCAGATCATGTACCTGCTCACGCGCAACGTGGAGATCGTGATCGCGGGGGCCGGCGCGAAGGGTTTCCGCCTCCACCTCGACGAGTTCAAGAGCGGCTCGGCGCTCAACTGTGGCCTCCCCGGCAACGAGGCTTGCCACGCTTCCCTCCCCGCGAGTATTCCGCGCGGCCTCCCGGGCACGCCCGTCGGCGTGGGTCAGTCGTTGCTTCGTTTCTTCGGCAGCGTCGAGCCCGCGGTGCAGGGTGTTTTCTGGGCCGTCATGGTCGGCGGGCTCCTCTACTTGAACTGGGGCGAGCGCCGCACGCGGAGGCTCTTTTACATCGGCGCATGGTTCTTCGCCGCGGTCGCGACGATGGGCAAAGGCCCCGCTGGCATCGTGCTCCCGGGCGCGTGCGCCGCCGCGTTCATCGCGACGAACCGCCGCTGGCAAGAGCTGCTCAAGGTCGAAATCTGGAGCGGCCTCCTGGTCGTCGGTGTGGTCGCGGCGCCGTGGTTCGTGGCGATGTACATCCGCCACGGCTCGCCGTTCACCGATCGCCTCTTTTTCCACGACATGTTCAATCGCGCCTTCTCGCACGTGCATGACACGAACGAGGGCGACGACACGTCGGTGCGCTTCTACTTGTGGCAGCTCGGTTATGCGCTCTTCCCGTGGACGGGGCTCGTGCCGCTGGGGCTCACCTATTGGATGCGCAAACCAGACACGGTCGCCTTGTTCCTCCGTCGGAGCCCGCTCGGAAGGCTGACCTCGTTCGTCACGAACCCGACGGCCCCCTCGGAGGGCGACGCCGTCGCCGACGAGCAGCGAAAGGGAGACGCCTCGATCTTCCTCTTGATGTGGTTTTTGCTCGCGTTCGCGCTCTTCAGCTTCATGGGCACGAAGTTCCACCACTACATTTTTCCGGCCGTTCCGCCGGCGGCGATGCTCGTGGGGATCGTGCTCGACGACGCGCTCAAGCGCACGAGCTTCGTCGACAAGACCCGGATCTTGCCGTACGGCGCGGCGATCGTGCTCGGCATCGGCCTCACTGTGCTCGGCACCGCGAAGTTCTTCCCGGGCTCGTTCTTCGGCACCAAAATCGGTCCCGCGCAGGCCGACCTCGCCGAGCCGAGCGTGGTCTTCGGCACGCTGATGGTGATCGCCGGCATCGCGATCTCGGCGATCGCGATCTTCGTGTTCAACAAGAAGACACAAGACGACGAGAGCGCGCCGCTCAAGGAGGTCGCCCGCGCGGAGACCACACCGTACCGCGGAGGGCTCGCGAAGGTCACCGACGACGACGGCAGCGGCGCGGCGCAACACGAGTCGCTCATGATCGCCGGAGCGGCGGTCGCAGGCGCGATGTTGCTCGTGCTCGTAGGCCGCGATCTCGCGACCAAACCGACGGGCGCCGACCAGCCGGGGGCGATTCGTCTCCTCCAGCTCTTCACCTACAACTACCGGCGCGCCTGGCCGGAGAACCTCGACTTCGGCGCGGCGCTGAAGGCCTTCGCGGGTCTCGCGATCCTGGTCTCGCTGCTGTTCGCGGTGAAGCGCCTCCGTGGCCACGCGGTCGCGATGTACGCCGCGCTCGCCTTCGTCTTCGCGCTCTGGGGCGAGGACGTCTACATGGTCAAGACAGCGCCGCACTGGGGCCAGCGTGAGATCATCGAGGCCTACTACCTCGGTCGAACCAGCGCGGAAGAGCCCCTCGTCGCCTACCAGATGAACTGGAAGGGCGAGAACTTCTACACCTCGAACCGCGTGCCCGCGTTCGTGTCGACGGGCGCCCCGTTCACGAAGTGGATCAAAGAGCAGCGCGACAAGGGGGTGAAGGTCATCTACTTCGTGACCGAGCACGGCCGCGTCGGCGGTCTCAAGAGCGAGGCGGGCGCGACGAAGTACACCGACGTGACCGACAAGAACGTCTGCAACAAGTTCGCCCTCGTCCGCGCCGAGTACTGAGCCGGCGCTGTCTCCGTGCCCGCCTCCTCCACCGCGCTTACCGCGTGGCCGTAGGACGGCGGGCACCGTCGCGCTCGGCGTCGCCTCCGCGTCCCCGCGACACCCGAGCGAGGGCGCGTGCGGCGGAGCCCGGCCCCTTACTTTCCCGCATAATCTGCGTCACGAGCGCTTAGAGCGTCGAATCGTGCCGAGCGGCTGGCGCGCATCGAAACTTTCGACCGAATGAATGCCCATTCATTCTTGACGCACTCGCTCGTTGGCGCAAGGATTCCGATGGGCTTGGAGCGCGCACGTCGCGCCTGAGCCGAGCCCACGTCTTTTGCTTCGGTTTCGCGCACCCCGCGCGAGATCCGTCCTTCCCCCCCGTCTCATAGGTGCCGCCGTGACGAAGCCCGTCCAAGCCATCAACCGCTACAAGGCCGATCTCCGTGACATGTTCTTTCTGCTCTTCGAGCAGTTCAAGCTGGGCGAGCTGCTCGGCAAAGGCCCGTTCGAGGCGTGGGGTGAAGAAGAGGTTCGTACGTCCGTAACGGAGGGCTACCGCTTCGTGCGCGAGGTGCTCGGTCCGCTGAACGTCGTCGGCGACATCGAGGGCTGCAAGATCGAGAACGGCCGTGTCATCACGCCGACCGGCTTCAAGGACGCTTGGGAGAAGCTCTTCGCCGCGGGGTGGAAGACGATGAGCATCTCGCCCGAGTTCGGCGGCGCGGGCTCTCCGTTCAGCGTCCAGATCATGCTCGAGGAGCTCATGAGCGGCGCGAACGCGGCGTTCAACATGTACCCCGGGCTCGCCTACGGCGCGGCCGAGGTCGTCGCCCACTTCGGCACTCCGGAGCAGAAGAAGATCTACGTCGAGCGCATGTTCGGCGGCAAATGGGGCGGCACCATGTGCCTCACCGAGCCCCACGCCGGCAGCGACGTCGGCTCCGCGAAGACCAGCGCGCGCAAGAACGTGGACGGCAGCTACAGCATCAAGGGCACCAAGATTTACATCTCCGGCGGCGACCACGACCTCGCGGAGAACGTCGTCCACCTCGTGCTCGCGCGCGTCGACGGCGCGCCGGCCGGCACCAAGGGACTCACCCTGTTCATCGTGCCGCGCCTCCGCCACGACGAGAACGGCGTCCTCGGAAAAGTGAACGACGTCGCCGTCACGGCGCTCGAGCACAAGATGGGCATCAACGGCTCCGCCACCTGCGTGCTCACCTTCGGCGACAACGACGACTGCATCGGGTACCCCGTCGGCGGCGACGCCAAGGTGAACCAGGGCATGCCGCAGATGTTCGTCATGATGAACGCGGCGCGTATCTCGGTCGGCGTGCAGGGCCTCTCGGTGGCCTCGGCCGCCTACCTGAACGCCCTCGAGTACGCCAAGGAGCGCAAGCAGGGCGCGAGCATGACGCACTGGAAAGATCCCACCGCCCCGCGCGTGCCGATCATCGAGCACGCCGACGTGCGCCGCATGCTCCTCGACATGAAGGGCAAAGTGGAGGGCATCCGCGCGCTCGCGCTGAAGCTCACCCACCACCAAGATCAGGTCACCTTCTACAAGGGCACCGACGACGCGAAGGCCGCGTACAACCAGGGCCAGGTCGACCTCCTCGTTCCGCTCATGAAGGCCTACGGCTCGGACCAGGGCTTCCGCGTCTGCGAGACCGCGATCCAGACCTACGGCGGCGCCGGCTACACGCGCGACTACCCGGTCGAGCAGTACTGCCGCGACGCGAAGATCTTCAGCATCTACGAGGGTACGAACCACATCCAGTCGATGGACCTCGTCGGTCGTAAGCTCGGCCAGGCGGGCGGCGCGAACTTCCAAGCGTACATGGGCGACGTGCAGAAGTTCGTCGCGGCGAACAGCGAGCATGCCACCCTCGGCGCCGAGGTGAAGCGCCTCGGCACCGCGGCGGAGGCCCTCTCTGGCTCCGCGATGCGCCTCCTCATGTGGTTCCAGTCGGGCAACGTCTCGATGGTGCCGCTCTCGGCGAACCGCTTCCTCGAGATGATGAGCGAGCTCACCGTCGGCTGGCTCCTCCTCGAGCAGGCCGTCATCGCCGAGACCGCGCTCAAGAGCGTCGATCCGCAGCACCCGGACACCGCGTTTTACCAAGGCAAGGTTCAGTCGGCGATCTTCTTCGCGCGCAACACCCTCCCCGGTGTCGCGTTCAAGGCCGAGCTCTTGGCGATGGAAGACAAATCGCCCGCCGACATCTCCGACGCGGCCTTCGCAACAGTGTGACGTTCGCGACCTGACTCTCGGCTACCGCCGCGGCGCGGGCTCCCTCGGGTGCCCGCGCCGTCGCTTTTTCGGGTATCTTCGCGGAGTGACGCGCCTTTTCGGACAACTTGCACTCTGCACACTCTTGGCTTCGAGCGCCCTCGGATGCGATTCGAAGATGTCGCGGATCGTGAAGGTGGAGAACGCAGCGAAGGGCGGCGTCGATGCGATCGCGGAGGCGACGAAGGACCTGCCCGCGTGCAAAGACGTGGACCCCGCGAAGGGAGCGGAGGCCGAGTGCCTCGCGAACCTGGCCAACGCGATGGGCTCCAAGAAGGGCTTCTCTGCGCAGCCGGCGGACCAGGCGAGCGCCGCGGCGGTCGCCGTGCTCGTCGCGCGCGATGGCCTCGGTTACGCCATCCCGCGTCCGGACGCGTGGCTCGATCTGCTGAAGAACGGGAAAGGCGCGGGCGTCGACGCGCTCCGCATGGCGATCGCGAGCGGCATGGCGAAAGAAGCGCCGGTCGTGGGCCAGAAGACGGAGGACGAGGCCGTCGCACGAAAGATGATGCGCGCGGTAGGCCAGCGCATCCCCGGCGCGTGCCCCACCTACGAGCTCCTCGGTTCGGGGAAAGACAACGAGAAGCTCGCCCCCGAGCTCCGCGCCGAGCACTCCACCTGCGTCGTGAAGCAGCTCGCGTTTCGTGATGGCCCCGGCGCGCGCTACGGGAGCGGCGTCTTCCGCGCGACGGAGGGCGCGATGGCGCTTTGGCGCGAGACCGAGCGCGCGCTTCGGCTCGGCCTCGAGCACGCGAGCCAAGACACGAAAGATCGCGTCACGAAAGACCTCGCCATCATCGAGCCGGCGACCCAGAAAATCGGCCTCAAGCGCGACACGTCGACCATCTCGGCCGACGTCATGAAGCGCCTCGGCGAGGCCCACGCCGAAGCCGGCGTTCCCATCGTGCGCGACGCAGGCGCGCCGAAAGAAGCGGGCGCCGACGCGGCCAAGTAGGTCGCGACCGCCCACGAACGACGTCGCGCGGACAGATTCACCCGCGCCCATGTCGAAAACCATTGCGCACGATTCAATCGTGTACAATATAACCGGTGTGAAGACGACGCTGCGCCTCGACGACATGGTCTGCTTCGCGCTCTACCGCGCGCTCGCCAAGGTGCAGAAGGCGTACGCGCCGCTCCTCGAGCCGCTCGGCCTCACGTACCCGCAGTACATCGCTCTCGTCGCGCTCTGGGAGGAAGACGGAGTGTCGCTCTCGGAGCTCGGGGCGCGCCTCGGGCTCGACTCGGGCACCCTCACGCCCCTCTTGAAGCGCATGGAGCGGGACGGTCTCGTCCGCCGCGAGCGCTCGCAGGAGGACGAGCGGCGCCTGGTCATCACCCTCACCGCGAAGGGCCGAAAGCTCGAGTCCAAATCGGGCCCCATCGCCGAACAGCTCCTCTGCGTCTTCGACATGACTCCGGCGAAGGCGATCTCGCTCAAAAACGCCATTTCCACATCGATTCGTGAACGAAAGGAAGACTCCAAATGACCGTTCTTTACACCGCTACCGCTACTGCCCACGGAGGCCGTGAAGGCGAAGCGAAGACCGACGACGGCGCGCTCGCGGTGAAGCTCGCGATGCCCAAGTCCCTCGGTGGCCCGGGCGGCGAAGGCACGAACCCGGAGCAGCTCTTCGCCGCGGGCTACGCGGCCTGCTTCGAGAGCGCGCTTCGCCTCGTCGCTCGCATGAAGAAGGCCCCCATCACCGACGCGAGCATCACCGCGACGGTTCACCTCAACAAGACGCCGGAGGGTGGCTTCAAGCTCTCGGTCGAGCTCAAGGGCAACATCGCCGGCGTCACGCCGGACGAAGCGAAGAGCCTCATGGAAGCGGCGCACGGCGTTTGCCCGTACTCGAACGCGACGCGCGGCAACATCGACGTCGCGTTGTCCGTCGGCTGACGAAGGAGGCGCTCCCGCGCGCTGGCACCGGAAAAATGTGGCCAGCATGCACGGGAGCGCCGCGTCTTCCGTCATCGCGCGCTTTGCACGATTCGTTGCCTTGCATCCGAGACCTCGCGGCACTGTTCTTCCGGAGGTCACGATGAAGCAGGTAAAGGTTTTGCGGGCAGTCCTGTTTCTCGTGGTCGCGGCGTGCGGCGGCGCCGACGACAGCTCGTTGCTGAAGTCGTCGAATCCCCCCGCGACGGCCGACGGCGCCGCTCCGATCGCGAGCGATGGCGGCGTGTCGGCGGACGCGGCTCCGGTCCCCACCGGATCGAGCACTTCGGGCGACGCCGCGGCCCCACCCGACGCCGCCGCGCCTCTGAACAACGCGTTCACCGGCGCCCCCGCCTACGTCGCGACACTCGGTAGGAACGCGCGAAAGAACGACCACGGGAACGGCGGAAATCCGGCCAAGCTCGCATGCCTCACGTGCCATCGGGCTGGCGGCGACGGACCGCGTTGGTTCGCCGGCGGGACCGTCTTCGCCAACGTCCAAGGCACCACCCCCGCGCCCCGCGTGGAGGTGCGCTTCAGCGATGCCGCGGGCAACGCCGCGCCCAGGCACACCGAGAACGCACTTATCCGTTTGCCGGAACGGTGTATCCGACGCCTCACGAGCCCGACCGGTGTTACGGCACGAATGGCGCGCTCGACGGAGCACGAATCGTCGCGAGCGATCTCGCTGGGAATGTCCTCGCGACGGTGAACGTGAATCGCGCGGGAAACTTCCTCGCCCGCACCCGGATCACGGTCCCTTACGTGGTCAAGGTGGTTCAAAACGGGAAAGAACGCGCGATGAAGGGCACTCTCGAACCTACGGCCCGAGGCGGCGACTGCAACGTTTGCCACAGCACGAAGCGCGGAGGACGCGCCCGGAAGAATCGTCGTCCCGTAATGATCGATCTCGCTCGATTGGTGTACGTAGCGATCATGAGGTCCTGGCTCGTCTCGGCTCTCCCCCGCCTCGCTGCTGTCGCCGTGCTCGCTTGCGTTGCTGGCGGCTGCACGCGCGTCATGCCCTACGAGCGCGGTACGTTGGCGCGGCCCACCATGGCGCCGGGCTCGCTCGCCGGGCCGGGCGAAGAGCACCTCTACGACGTGCACGAAGGGGCCACCGGCGGCGGCACGGCGGGCGGGGGCGGCTGCGGATGCAATTGAGCCCGCGGGGGGCCATCGTCATCGTCGCGCTCGTCTCTCTCGGGTGGGTCTCTCCTGCCGCGGCGGAGGGCACCACCACGACACGCGTGAAGACCGAGGTCTCCGCGTACCAAGATACCGTCGCCGTAAGCGTGCTCACCCCCGCCGCGTCGGCCACCGTGGAGAGCCCCACCGCAGGCTGGAACGCGACCGGACACTATCTCGTCGACGTCGTGTCCGCCGCCTCTCCGGACATCGTCTCCACCGCGTCGCCACGCTGGACGGAAGTGCGCCAAGCGGGTGGCATCTCCGCGGGGTACAAGCCGGGAAGCTTCGGTGTCCAGGGGTCGGGTAACGTATCGTATACGAACGACTATTTGTCCCTCACGGGCGGCGCGCGGCTGCTCTTGGACGCCGACGAGAAGCACCTCACGCTCTTCGCCGGCTACTACTTCGGGCACGACGTCATCGGGCGCACGGACACGCCGTTCTCCGTCTTCTCACGCACCCTCGACACGCACTCGATCAACGTCGGCTTCACGCGGATCATCAACAAGTCGACCCTCGTCGGCGTGTCCGCCGACGTGATCCTCGAGCGCGGAGACCAATCGAAGCCCTACCGCTACGTGCCCATCTTCGCGCCAGGGGTCGCGGCCACGATCGCGCGCGGCGCTTCCCCGGATGTGATCTCGAGCTCGCGAATCGCGGCGCGGCCCCTCGAGCAGCTCCCACTCGCCCGCGAGCGCTACGCCCTCACCGGACGCATCTTGAACCACGGCTCGGTCGGGACCTTGCGGGTGGAAGAGCGTCTCTACGCCGACACGTGGGGCCTCTTCGGCAGCACCACCGACGCGCGTTTCTATTTCGACGTCGGGCGCCGCCTCGAGATTGGTCCGCACGCGCGATTCCACGCTCAGAACGCGGTGTCGTTTTGGCAGCGGGCGTACTCCGCGAACGGCGCCGGCGACATCCCTGCCCTCCGCACGGGCGATCGCGAGCTCGGCGCCCTCCTCACGGCCGGCGGTGGCCTCGGCCTCCGATGGCAAATCGGCCCCGCGTCGGACCCACAGAGCCTCGCCCTCACGTTCGGAGCCGATGGCTACTACACGTCGTTCGCGGACGCGATCTACGTGACCGATCGCCTCACCGTGTTCTCCGCCCTCGGCCTGGAGGCGACGTTCTGATGCGCCACGATCGCCCTATTTTTCTGGCACTCGCGCTGTGCGTTGCATCCTGCATGAACCCGGTGCACGACGAGGCGGTGCTCGCTCTCGGCGACGAAGTGGCGGGCGTACGGCAAGGGCCGACCCACCGGCCGGGCCAACCCTGCCTCACGTGCCACGGCGGCCTCGGCCCTGGGCCCGAGTTCGAGACGGCCGGGACCGTCTACGACACCCTCGGCTCTACGGCGCCCGCCGCGAACGTGAAGGTGACCCTCACCGACGCGACCGGCAAGACGCTCGAGCTCACGACCAACACGGTGGGCAACTTCTACGTCGACGCCGATCGTTTCACCGCGACCTACCCGCTACGGGTGAAGATCGCAGGTGGCGGGGTGAGCCAACCCATGCTCACGCGTGTCGGACGGCGAAGCGGCTGCGCCGATTGCCATCGGGCGGGCGGTTCGCAGAACCTCGTCCCTGCCGTCTACTTGAGGTCCCCATGAAGCTCCTCTGGCCGCTCGCCGCGATCCCGATCGCGCTCCTCGTGTTCGGCCCCGCGGGTTGCAGCACGCCCACGGACGGCAAGGTGAACGCGGCGACCCTCGACGCGACCTCGTTCCCACCGGTGAGCGAGATGCTGCTCGTGCGCTGCGGCTCGGTCGATTGCCATGGGTCGCGGTACCGCAATTTCCGGCTCGTAGGCTTCGGCGCGTCTCGCCTCGCGGCGGGCGATCGCCCCGACGAGCCCGCGACGACCGACGCGGAGCACCGCTACAACTACGAAGGCCTCGTCGGCCTCGAGCCGGAGAAGATGGCCGCCGTCGCCGCGCAAAAGGGCGCCAACATGAGCGAGCTCACCGTCGTGCGAAAGGCGCGCGGAGAAGAGGCGCACAAGGGCGACGCCCGCATCGCCGCGGGGGACGACGCGGACCTTTGCCTGCGCTCGTGGTTCGCCTCGGCGGTCGACGGCGCGGCATGCAAACGCGCGATCGACGCACGCTGACCGCCGCGCCGCGTTCAGTCCACGCGTTCAGTCCACTGTCGTGACGTCGAGCTTGCCGGCGGCGTAGTCGGCGCGAAGCACCTTTTTGTCGAACTTGCCGACGCTCGTCTTCGGCACGCTCGCGATGATCGCCCAGCGCTCGGGGAGCTGCCACTTCGCGATCTTGTCCGCGAGGAAGGCGCGCAGCTCGGCGAACGAGACGTCTTTTCCGGGCTTCGCGACGACGCACGCGAGCGGGCGCTCGCCCCACTTGTCGTCCGGCACGCCGACCACGCACGCCTCGAGCAGGGTCTCGTGGCCCATCAAATGATTCTCGAGCGCGACCGACGAGATCCACTCCCCGCCGGACTTGATCACGTCCTTCGCGCGGTCCGTCAGCGTGAGGTACCCGTCCTTCGTGAGGGTGCCCACGTCGCCGGTGCGCAGCCAACCGTCGGAGAATTTCTCGAGGTCGTTCTCCGGGTAGTAGCTGGCGGTGACCCACGGTCCGCGCACGAGGAGCTCACCCGAGGTGGCGCCGTCCCACGCGATCTCTTTTCCGTCGGGGCCGACGAGCTTCGCCTCGACGAACGGCGAGAGGCGCCCTTGGGAGATGCGTAGCTTCCATGCCTCCTCCGGATCGAGGCCATCGCGCGCGACCGCGACCGAACCGAGCGGGCTCGTCTCCGTCATGCCCCACGCGTGCACGATGTGCATGCCGTGGCGCTCCTCGAAGGCCTTCATGAGCGAAGGCGGGCACGCCGAACCGCCGACCAGCACCATGCGGAAGCTCTTGAGATCGATAGGATTTTTGTCGACGAACTGCAGGAGCCCGGTCCAGATCGTGGGCACCGCGCCGGCGAAGGTGGGCTTCTCGCTCGTGATGATGCGCGCGATGCCGTCGGGCTGGAGGAACCTGTCCGGGAGCACGAGATCGGCGCCGACGAGCATGCACGCCCACGGCAGACCCCACGCGCAGACGTGGAACATGGGCACCACCGCGAGCACCCGATCACGCGAGCCGACGCCGGTCGCGTCGCCGAGGCAGAGCTGCATCGAGTGCAACATCGCCGAGCGATGACTGTAGGCTACACCTTTCGGGGAACCGGTCGTTCCGCTCGTGAACGCGATCGCGCACGCGTCGCGCTCGTCGACGACGGGATAGTCGAACGGGGCGTCGCTCGCGGCGGCGACGAGCGCGTCGTAGTCGTGGATCGTCTTGCCGGTGGCCGCGAGCGCGGTCGTGTCGCCCTTGCCGACGACGATCACGTGCTCGACCGTGGTGCAGCCGGGCAGGATCGACGCGAAGAGGGGAAGCAGCGACGCGTCGACGAGGACGACGAGATCCTCAGCCGCGTTCGCGATGAACACGACCTCCGCCGGCGGCAAGCGGATGTTCAACGTGTGGAGCACCGCGCCCATCGCGGGCACGGCCATGTAGGCCTCGAAGTGCTCTTGGTTGTTCCACATGAACGTGCCGACGCGCTGGTCGGACGTCACGCCGAGACCGCGGAGCGCGTGGGCGAGCTTCGACGCGCGCTTGCTGCACTCTCGAAACGTCGCCTTCCGCGATCCGGTCTCGGTCGCCGTGGTGACGATCGCGTCGCCGTGTACACGTTCGGCGTGGCGAACGAGGGTGGCGATCGAGAGCGGCGTGTCCATCATCGTGCTGCGCATGGGCTCTACCTCGTGGGCTCTTGGGATCGGGCCGCTTTCCGTCGAGCGGCCCCGCTCCGAGAGAGTGCCGAATGCCGACCCGAAGGTTCAACCCCGAACGCGCGTGACCGCACATTTTTCCCGCGTCATGACGCTCGGCAGCGAAGCTGGCGCGCGATCCTCGGCGCCATTTTACGAGCGCTGAAGTAGCGTCGTCCCGTGCGCCAAAAAGACGACCCTCGGAAGCCCCTCACGAGGGGCCCCTGCCCTTGCCGATCCGGTGCAACCTACATGGAATGCTGCCGCCCCGCTCACACCGGGGAGAGGCCTCCCGCCCTCCCGAGGGAGCTCGTCCGAGCGCGTTACTCGGCGTTCGCGATCGGGCTCGGCGAGTTTCTCCACGCGACGCTCGCCGACGCGCACCCCGATCGCGCCCACGGCACGGCGGTACCTACACGCATCGCCGAGCTCTCGCGATCCGGCCGCACGCTGAAGTACATGGGCGTGGTCGTCTCGGAGGCGGACGACGCTCGCGCGCTCTTCCTCGCGAAGGTGTTCGAGAAGGGCAAAGATCGCTCGTTCATGGAGCTATCTCGCTTCGTCGTCGAGGACGGCACGCTCCGCTACGCGAGCGGCATTTTGCTGCCGCGGACCGCGCTCCCGAACGGGGGCGACGCGATGGACATCGCGAGCTACGAGGCGATCGCAAAAGAGAGCCCCGACGTCGTGGTCGGCTGACGGGCGACCCTCGAAGCGCGACCCCAATCCCGAACGCCGCGCCTACCCGCGGGTCGCGCGGAGCTCGACCGTGACGGAGTCGACGCTGCTGCGGGTCGGCGGACGGGACTTGGTGACCGCGACGGAGACCTTCGTCGCCGGGGTGTCGGCGAGCACGCGCGTGATCACCCGCTGCGCGAGCGTCTCGAGGAGGCGGCACTGCTGCCGTGTGCCTTCTTCGACGACGAGGGTCGCGAGGCGATCGTAGTTGAACACGTCGGCGATCGCGTCGCCGGACGGCAGCACCCCGAGAGGCAAGAGCGCCTCCAGTGACACGAGGAAATCTTGCGGAAGCGCGCGCTCCGAGGTCGACACCCCGTGGTGGCCTCGGAAGCGAATCCCGTCGAGCCGGATGCGGTACTCGGTGACGGCGTGCACCGCGGGTGAATCCGCCAACGCACGGCCGCGCGCCGAAGCGGGAGCCTTCGCCGGGGTGCGAGTCGACGCGGGGACCTTTGCACGTGACGCCATCGGCGGCGCACTCTACCGCAGGGCGAGACGCACCCGAAGATCCTTCGCTCCCCGAACGCCGTGGGCACGCCCGTTCCCCGACCATCGAGGCCATCGAACGCGTCGCCGCACGAGGCTGCGCGTCTCTGCGGCGGTCCCGTCGCGACGCACCAGCCGGCGTCGACGCCACCGGCACGATCGTCGCCCGTCGCCCGTCAAGTCGCCCCTCGAACAGCGGCCGCACGAATTTGTCACCCCCGAAAAACACACGAGTATCGAGCAGTTGGGAGTCGACATCAAAAACGCTGCTACGCGTCCCCGCTGTCGTGTCGCACAATCGTTGCATGCGCCGCTCCACCTCGACACGTGAGCGCGTGATAGCAGGCACCATGCGGCTCGGCACTCTCTCGCTCCTCGGCTCCGCGATGGTCGCCGCCTCGCTGTGGCTCACACAAGGCTGCGCGGCCGGCGATCCCGCGCCCGCCGAGGACACCCCGAACCTCGCGTCGCGCAGGCCCCTCCCGTCCGCGACCACGACGACCGAGCCCGCACCTCTCACCGACGGCGGACCGAGCGCGCCGAGCCCCGAAGCA
>JAAFHV010000072.1:18373-35888 GCA_013297655.1 Myxococcales bacterium
TGCATTCGTTCCGCCGGTCGACGCGAGCGGAGTCCCGCAGGCGGCCGCGGGCGATATCGTGATCTCGGAGCTTCTGTTCGATCCGACCGGCGCCGAGCCAGACAGCGAGTGGATCGAGGTCGGCTGCCGCGCGGCGAGCGCACGTACCCTCCGCGGGCTCACCCTGGAGGACGGCGCCGGCCGTACTCATGTGATCGCGAGCGACGTGATCGTGAGCCCGGGGAAATTCGTGGTCCTCGCGCGCTCGCGCGCCGCGGTGACGGCGCAGGGCGTAGCGGCCGCCGACATCGGCTACGAGTACGGCGCGGGAGCCTCCGCGAGCGCGGGGGTCATCCTCGCCAACGGCTCGTCCGGTGGGATCTCCATTCTTGTCGGCTCGACGCCCCTCGTGCGCGTTCCGTATGGCGCGTTCAACCTCACGAGCGCGCCGGGGACCACCCTCGAGATCCGCTCCACGGCGGTGCCGGGGGTCGCGGTGAGCGCCGACTACTGCGTCTCCACCACCCCAGTCGGCACCGGCTTCGGGACCCCCGGCCGCGCCCCCGTGTGCCCCTGAGTCAGCGGGGCGAAGACGTGCGCTCGGAGCTCGTCTTGCTCTTCGTGCTCGCGCTCGCGCTCACCATCGTCGCCTGCTCGCGCCATGACGCCGCGACGATCGCTCCCGCCGTGGCGCCCGAAGCGGGCGCGGTCGTGGACACCGATCCGTGCGCAGCGAAACGATCGCGCATCGAGGCGGCGGTGCGAGACGCGCCACGAAGGAGCCCCGACGCGCTCGTCGCCGTGCACGTCGCGGCGTGCCCTCCCGTCTTCGTCGCGACCGGCTCGTCGCGGCTGGAGGTCACGCGTCCGTTTCGCATGGCGAGCGTCGCGAAGACGTTCGTCGCGACGCTCGCGCTCGCCGAAGTGGCGCGCGGCAAGCTCACCCTCGACGGTCCGCTCCAGGCGGTCGTCCCGGGGGTGCCCGCTGTAAGAGGCACCACCGTGCGCGCGCTCGCGAGCCACACCGCCGGCCTCTTCCCGTACGAAAAAGACACGACGTTCCTCCCTGGCAGAAAGCACCACCGAGCGCGCGGTCGCCGGAGGAGCTGCTCGCGCGCTCGCTCGCGCACACGCCACGCGCACGCACGAACGCGGGCTTCCTCTACGCGAACACCAGCTACGTCGCGCTCGGACGCGCGCTCGAGGGGGTCACGAAGGAGCCGCTCGCTGCGATCATTTCACGTGAAGCTCTGGACAGATACGAGCTTCGTGCGACCCACCCCGAGCGCGGCGACGAGCCGCTCGTTCCGTCGTTCGACGAAGCTGGCCACGAGACGACGCGCGCGCACCACGCCTCGTGGCTCTACGCCGCCGGTGACCTCGTCACGACGCTCGCGGATCTCGTGCGATGGACCCGGCTCTACGGGACGGGCGCGGTGATCCCGGAGAAGCTGCGTTCGGAGTGGCTCCACACCGTGCCCACCGACGACGACGGCGTAGGCTACGGGCTCGGCGTCTTCGTCACGCGCGGCGAGGCCTCCGGCGGCTTCGGCGAGGCGCGCAGCCACGCGGGCGACGTCGCCGGGCTCCACCTCGAAGCGGTCTACTTCGTCGCGCTCGACGCCGCGATCGTCGCCGTCACGAACCGGGATGGCGCCGATCCAGACGCGCTCGTGCTCGCCGCGGCGCGCGCGATCGGCCCGTGAGATTGTCCCACGCGTGCCGCGGTCAGGGAGCCACGTTCGCCCACCAAATTTGGGCGTCGACCTTCTCGCCGCCGTTGCGGAGCGCGAGCACGGCAGAGCCCGCGACGACGAGAGAGCCGCTGCTCGCCGCCGACGCAAAATCGATCTTGTCGCTGCCGTCGACCAGGCCCTGCGCGAGCGACTCGCCGTTCGACGTGACGGCGTAAGCGCCTTGTCCGCCGACGAGCACGTACTGCGCCCCCACCTTCACGATCCGACTCCAAATTTGGGAGCTCGTCGCGGTGGTGAGCTTCCAGCTCGTTCCCTTGTCCTTCGACACGACCACCGCGTTGCCGCGACCGACCGCGATTTGCTCGTTCGCCCCGCACGCGACGGAGAGAAACGACTTGGAGCTCGTGTTGCGATCGTCGTCGCCTTCGACCCGCGCGGGGGTCTTCACGTCGTACGTGCCAGGAGCGCTGCGCACCAACGTCATGAGGCGCGGAGTGCTCGCGGCGTACGCGCCGTCGCCGACGACGACGAACGGGTCCCCCGCGCCGTTGCCAGTCGCACAGATCGCCCTCCCGAGGACCGAATCGGGCGGCAGCTCCTTGCTCGTGGTGCCGCCGAGCACCCCTCCGGTCGACTCGAGGGAGGTCATCACCGCGACGGTACCGTCGTTTCCCTTCGTGCCGACGGCGACGAGCTCGCTGAGTGCCCCGTTGGCGCCGAACTTTCCCGCCGCGGCGCGGAGCTCGAAGCCCACGCTCGCGATGTCGAGCGTGCGCTGGCCGAACCCGCTGAAGCCGGCGACGAGCGCAGGCGCCGACGCAGAGAGACCGGCGACCACACTGCCGCCCATGCCTTGACCGTCGGGGAGAACACCAAAGAAGGAGACGGTCTCCCGCACCGTAGTGGGCTGTTCCGATACGACGGTGGGGCCCGCTACGATGGTGCTCGCGGACACCGCGACGTTGGCACGTACGGGGCCGATGTAAGTCCACGCTTTGCCGTCGCGGCTGACGAGCGTGTACCGAGCTGCGCCCCCGGAGCCAAAGGCCTTGTCGCCGACGAGCGCCACGAAGAGCGGATTTCCGTCTTCCCCTTTTGCGACCGCGATTTGCTCGACGCCGCTGAACGTAACGCCCGAGGGTGCCCCTGAAATCGTGCCTCTCGTCCAGACGAGCTTGGCGGCGACGGGGCCCGCGTCGCCGCCATCATTGCCAATCACGGCGCCGTCCGGTGCGCTGGTCGCGGTGTCCGCGGCGGTGGAAGCATCGTTCGTGGGCGCTCCCTCCGTGGTGCCGTCGCAATCCACGAGCAAACCAGCGAGCGGAACGAGGAGAAATGCCGAACGGAGATAGGAAAATTTCATGGTTCCTTCGTTCACTGGGTTTCACGAGGAGCCGGCGCCGAATCACGCGGGCGCGGGCGGTCGATATCGCAATTAAGCCACACTGGAGCGCGCCGTGCGACGCGAGGAGGTACGGGTCCCCGAACGGGTGACATCCGCGCGCAAGTCCGCTCCCGGTCGAGCCCGCCACGAGAGGCGCGCCACGAAGCCGTTCGATTGCCTATTTGCGGTAACGCTCGGCGAGCGACGAGGCGCTCTTTTTGTCGTCCTCGGAGCCCTTTTTTGCCACGAGATCGAGCGCCGCAGCGAGCGCCCTTCGTTGCTCGGGCTTGAGCGGACGGGTGTCCTCCAACATGCCCACGAAGTGGAGTGGGTTTCCGAGCCCCCACGCCGGCCGCTCGCCCTCCGCAAAGGCCTTCACCGACGCGACGAGCACCGGAAAGAGCTTCGCCACCACCGGATCGCATTCGACGTACGGCGTAAGCCGGGGAAAGATCCAGTCGCCCTCCCACGAGAACACACGCACGTCGGCGCCCACCTTTTGTCCCATGAGCGCGCAGAACTCGGCGCGCCTCGACGGCGTGCGCTCGAGCACCCCCGCCGCCGCGCCGTGGCCGTTGAGGGGCGGAGCGAGCAGCACGTCCTTCGCGACGGCGAACGCCTCTGCGCTCGGCTCCTTCGCCTCGTCGTCGGGGTGAAGCGCGCCGAGGAGCGCCGAAATCACGGGATCGTTCGCGGGCCCCCTCCGAATCTGCACGATCACGCGCGGCTCGATCGCGGCCGACACACGGAGGGCCTTCAGCGCGAGCGCGAGCTCGAGACGCACGCCGCGATCGCTCGCAGCCTCGAGGGCGCCCACGATCGGGTCACGCATGTCTTTTCGCGAGTAGACCCGCACGCACGACGCGGCGGGCAGCTTCACGTCGACGTCGGTCACGAGGGCGAGGCACGCACGGGCGGTTCGGTCGCGACCGGCCTCGGCGTCTGCGTACTTGTGCCCGAACGCGTCGAAGGCGGCGCACGGGCTCATGCCCGCCGAAGGGTCCCACGCGCACCCGGTCGCGAGCGGGACGAGATCGTCGCGCAACGAAGGGCTCGACGATGCTCCGTCGCCCGCCGCATCGACCTGCGGCGCAGGAGGCCGGTTGTCGCACGCTACGAGCACGAGCACGAGCACGAGCGCGGAGACGACGAGCACGGAGGCAGACGAGAAACGCACGCGCTCACTTTCGGGGTGGACCCGCCCGAGCGCAACCGGCCCGCCAACAATCGACGATCCTTCGCGCTGCCAACGATCCGCCGAAACGACGAGGCCCACCTCGGCGAACCGAAGCGGGCCTCCACGACCTCGCCGAACGTGCCGGCGTGGCGATCTCACATGTGGGAGATGATGTTGTCCGCGAACTCCGAGCACTTGAGCTCGGTCGCGCCGTCCATCATGCGCGCGAAGTCGTAGGTGACCTTCTTCGAGCCGATGGCGCCGTCCATGCCCTTGATGATGAGGTCCGCGGCTTCGATCCAGCCCATGTGACGGAGCATCATCTCGCCGGAGAGCACCACGCTGCCGGGGTTCACCTTGTCGAGGTCGGCGTACTTCGGCGCGGTGCCGTGGGTCGCCTCGAAGATGGCGTGGCCGGTGACGTAGTTGATGTTGCCGCCCGGGGCGATGCCGATGCCACCGACCTGCGCCGCGAGCGCGTCCGACAGGTAGTCGCCGTTGAGGTTCAAGGTCGCGATGACGTCGAACTCCTTCGCGCGGGTGAGCACCTGCTGGAGGGTGATGTCGGCGATGGCGTCCTTGATGAGGATCTTGCCCTTCGCGAGCTCGGCCTTCTGCTCGGCGTTGGCGGCTTCTTCGCCCTTGGCTTCTTTGGTCTTCTCCCAGGTGGACCAGGTGTAGACCTTGTCGCCGAACTCTTTCTCGGCGAGGGCGTAGCCCCACTTCATGAACGCACCCTCGGTGTACTTCATGATGTTGCCCTTGTGGACGAACGTGACGCTCTTGCGCTTGGCGTCGATCGCGTACTGGATCGCGCCGCGGACGAGGCGCTCGGTGCCCTCGCTCGAGACCGGCTTGAGGCCGATGCCGGAGGTGCCGGGGAAGCGGATCTTCTTGAACTCCTTGGGGAATTCCTTCTCGATAAAGCCGAGGACCTTCTGCACCTCGGGGCTCTTCGCCTCGAACTCGATGCCGGCGTAAATGTCCTCGCAGTTCTCGCGGAAGATCACCATGTCGACGTCGCCCGGCTTCTTCACCGGGCTGGGCACGCCTTCGAACCAGCGCACCGGGCGGAGGCAGACGTAGAGATCGAGGAGCTGACGGAGCGCCACGTTCAGCGAGCGGATGCCACCGCCGATCGGCGTGGTGAGCGGGCCCTTGATGCCGACGAGGTACTTGCGGAAGTCCTCCACCGTCTCGTCCGGGAGCCAGTTCTGGAACTTCTGGAACGCCTTCTCGCCGGCGTACACCTCGTGCCAGGCGATCTTCTTCTTGCCGCCGTACGCCTTCTCGACCGCGGCGTCGAACACGCGGACGCTCGCCTTCCAGATGTCGCGACCCGTGCCGTCCCCCTCGATGAACGGAACGATGGGGTTGTCGGGGACGTTGAGCTTCATGCCAGCGCCCATCGTGATGGGCTGTCCGTTCGTCGCGGTCATGTCGTAATCCTCCGGAACAAAATAGGCTTTCCGGCTACCACGGTCGCCCGGGTCCGCCAAGGGTCGGAAGCGTGGCGCGAGGCGTCAAGCGCCCGCGGAGGCAGCCACCAACCCTCGCGCGATCGCACGAGACGCGTCGGCGTTCCGCAACGTCGCCCGATTGAACGGGTACCCCCGCCGCAGCTCAGCGGGGCGGCGCGCTGGTCGTCGTCGGCGCCGGCGCGGGGCCACCATCACGAAGCGCGAGGCCCGCGAGGAGGGCGCCTGCCACGACCCCCACGATGCCGACCGCGATCACGGTGAGCCACATCGCCTTCGACCACGGAGCCTGCCCTACGCTCATCGGTGGCGCGAGGACCACCGCCTTCGAGGGCGGCGGGGGCGGAATGGGCTGCGCCGCGAGCGCGCGCTTCGACGCGGCGTCGACCGCGGTTCCGAGGGGGATCCCGCCGTCGTCGCTCGCGGATCGCAACGTCCCTTCCGCGATGGGCTTGCCCGGCGGCGGGTCGGATCCCGCAGACGGCAGGGTTTTTCCAGGGGGAACGCGCGGAGGCGGAGGGGGCTCGTCGGGGGGGGCGTGCATGGCGTTCGTCCTCGGGAGCGCGCTCGCGGCGCGAGGGTGCGGGGCGATTGCGGCGCCGGGATCCGGTGATCCGAGGAACGCGGTCTTTCGCGCGGGGCTCATGGTGACCTCCACCGGCCCGAGGCGCACCTGATTCTCGGGAGACGTCCGGAGGCGGGGGATTTCGTCGGCCGTCACGCGCTCGCCGGGCCCGTCGGCGGGGGGCGCGGTGTCACGGGAGAGGCTCTCCGGCGACACGTCCGCGACGACGCGCTCGAGCTCCGCCGTCACGTCGTGCATCGACGGGAATCGATCGTCCGGGCGCTTGGAGAGCATGCGCGACACGAGCACGGCGAGCCGAAATGGGAGCTTTCGATCGATCTCACTCAGCAACTTCGGCGGGTCGATTCGCCCATTTTTTCCGTTCGGATGCTCGCCACACAGGAGCTCGTAGGCGACGACCCCGAACGAGTACTGGTCCGCTCGCGGGGTAGCCGAGAGGCCCGCGATCTGCTCCGGCGCCATGTAGCGCGGGGTGCCCAAAACGCGTCCCTCGAGCGTCTGGAAGGCGGCCGGATCGTCGGTCGCGGTGCGCTTCGCGAGGCCAAAATCGAGCACCTTCACGTGCCCCGACCGGGTGACCATCACGTTGGACGGCTTGATGTCTCTGTGCACGAGCCCGTGATCGTGCGCCTCCGCGAGGGCGAGACCGACGTCGTAGAGCCACATGAGGCGCTTCCCGAGCGGGACCGCGGCGTCGCCGACGAAGCTCGAGATCGTGTCGCCGTCGACGAGCTCCATCGCGATGAACGAGCGCCCCTCGGCCGAGCCGTAGTCGTACACGGCGACGATGTTCGGGTGCGAAACGAGCGCGCCCATGCTCGCTTCGCGTTCGAACCGGGCGGGACCTTCGCCGTCCATGCGCTCGGGGAGGAGCACTTTGAGCGCCACCCTGCGCTTCAGGACGGAGTCGGTCGCGAGATACACGCGACCCATGCCTCCGTGGCCGAGCTCTCGCTCGATCGTGTAGCGGGCGAACGTTTGGCCGGGGGCGAGGGGCACGGAAAGCACGGACGGTACCCGAAACCGACGTCGATCCGGCACCCGAAAACGGCACCGAACAAGGCCTCGGAGCAGCACCCAAATGGATGACATGGCGCCAATCGGGCGCGGGCGCACAAACGCATACCCCAAAAAACCACGAGAATTTCCGCTTCGTCGGGGGGCCAGGCGGTTGCGGCGCGGGCCGAAGCCTGCATACTGACGCCCGGAGGTAGAGGTTTGATCCGGAAACGCGCGTGGTTGGGCATGGGTGGAGTCGTGGCTGTCATGGCGCTCGGAGCTGCGTGCAGCACGAACCAGGAGCCCCCGACCGTCACCAACGAAGAGGCGAGCACCACCGAGCCCACGTTGGCCGATGGAGCCCCGAACCCCAACTTCGACCCGCGCACCGTGCCACCCATCCTGGCCGACGGCGCGCCGAACCCGATCTTCGACGCGGCCCTCCCCGACGGCGCGTTCATCGACGCCGGCGTGCCCCGCGACTCCGGCCGCGCCGACGCAGGGCGCGACGCGACCACGCCGCCCCCGGTCGACGCCGGGCGCGACACGAGCACGCCGCCCCCTGTCGACTCTGGAAATCCGGGCACCCCGGGCGTCATCTCGAACGCGGGCATCGCGGCGTGGGACGCGCTTGCGGCGGCCGAAAAGGCGAAGGTGAACACTCAGTTCACGAGCGCGTTCTTGCACCAGTCGGTCGGCCAAGACTTGGAGGACGCGATCGACGCGAACGGCTTCAACGCGGAGTTCATCACCAGCGGGAGCACCCTCAGCAAGAAGGGCTTCCACGGCGGCCTCGTCAGCACCCCGAACGGCAACGGGCCCGGCAAGGCGACGGAGTGGTCCAACTTCGCCACCCGCAACGGCTCGGCGCGGCTCCAGGTCGCGATCATGAAGTTTGGCTACGCCGAGATCAGCGGCAACCTCACGAGCGTGCAGAACGCCTACGTGACCTCCGTCGCGGCGGTCAAGGCCGCGGGGATCAAGGTCGTGCACGTGACGCCGCCGCTCGTCTACAACTCGGCCACCGACAACGCGCCGAAGATGGCGATGCGCACGTGGATGCTCGCCACCTTCCCGAACGACGTCACGTTCGATCTCATGGACGTCGAGAGCACGGAGCCGGTCGGCGGCGCGCGCTGCATGCGCGGCGGCTCATGGGAGATTTGCAACTCGGTGCGCTCCACGTCCGGCTGCCCGAGCGTGGGTCAAGGCGTCGACGCCCCCTCGGGTCAAGGTCACCTCTGCGGCACGCAAGCGCGTCGCATCTCGAAGGCCTTCCTCTACGCGATCTACCAAGCTGGCAAGTAAGACAAGTCCATGAATAAGCTTACGATTCCCTTTCTTCTGGTTGCGCTCGCGCCTGCCCTCGCCCTCGCTTGCACCACCGACATCACGGTCGGTCCGCTCGACGGCGACGCCGCCACCGCGGCAGACGGCGCGCCGCTCCCCACCGGAACCAACACGGTGCCCGGCTCCGACGCATCGACTCCAGGCGAGGACGGCGGACCTCCGCCCCCTCCCGTCGACGCCGGCCCCGCCACGCCGGGCACCTACGGCTTCGCCTCGATCGCCCTCTGGGACGCGCTCCCGCAAGGCGAAAAAGACAAGGTGAAGTCGTTCCGCTCCATCTTCATGCACCAGTCCGTCGGCGGCGACATGGAAGACGGGGCGGAGGCGAACGGCTTCAAGTTCGAGTACGCCGAGTCGAGCGGCTCCGTCGGCGGCGGCTCCAAGCAGGGCCCGTTCGGCGCCCTCGCCGGCAGCAACGGCAACCCCAGCAGCAAGACCTCCGCGATGACCGGGTTCGTCGATCGCAGCGGCACCGCGCTTCGGGTGGCCGCGCTCAAGTTCGGTTACGCCGACGTGGTGACGAGCACGCTCTCCCAAGCGCAGAGCACGTACTCGGCGATGGTCACGTCGGTGAAGGCCAAGGGCGTGCGCGTCGTTCACGTGACGCCGCCCTTCGTTTACAACGTGCCGGGCGACAACGCGCCGAAGATGCGGTTTCGCCAGTGGCTCATCGACACCTACCCGGGCGACGTCATCTTCGATCTGCAGGACGCCGAGAGCATCGATCCCAACGGCGGCGCGCGCTGCGAACGCGGCGGATCGTGGGAGATTTGCAACTCGGTGCGCTCTACCTCGGGCTGCCCGAGTCGCAACCAAGGCGTCGACTCCCCGAGCGGACAAGGGCACCTCTGCTTCACGCAGGCCCAGCGCATCGTAAAGGGCTTCCTTTACTCGATTTACCAAGCCGGTAAGTAAGGGCAGCGGTTCGCGAGGGTCGCGGTGCGGTAGGAAACGGCTGCTCCGGGCGCTATTTGACGGTCACTTCGCCGCCGCAGGGCACGTTCACGGCTTGACCGCCGGCCGACGAGCCGATGCGCACGTGGCGCTTGCCGCACTTCACGAGGATCGGCGCGGTGGACTCGCCCGCCATCGCGCCGTCGACCCACACGCGATGGCCGGTGCGGGCCGGGCCGAACACGATGCGGCCCATCGTGGGGGGGATCGCGGCGCTCGCGCTCGACGGAGCCGACGCCGACGGCGCGGCAGGGGCGGGAGCGGCGGGAGCGCTCTCGGTACCCGACGGCGGGGGCGGCGCGAGGGACGCCGCCCCGGGCGGAACCGTGCCTGGCGCGAGCGGCCATCCCGTACCGGTCGGCGCCATCACCGAGGGAGCAGCGGTGGCGGTGACGGTGACGGTGACGGCGGTGGCGGTGGCGGGCGCTGACGCGACGCTCGGCGGAGCCGTGGGAGCCAGCGCGACGCTCGGCGGAGCCGTGGTAGCCGGCGCGGGCACCTCTGGCGCCTTCTCGGGGAGCAAGAACATCGACGCCGCGCCGCCCGCGAGCGCCGAGAGCCCGAGGAGGAGCCCGCCCGCGAGCAGCTTCGTGAGCACGCTCGTCGGCGGCTTGGGCTCTTCCCCCATCAGCGGGAGTGGACGCACCAGCGCGGCGTCGCTCATGAGCGGCAACGCGTGATTTTGGCTCGCGAGCGAAGCCTCGGGCACGAGCACATACCCGGCCGGCACCGTGTGCGCGTACGCCGCAGCGCTGTGTTGCGGAGCGTTCGGATAGCCCGATGGCGACGGCGGATACCCCGACGGTGACGGCGGATAGGAGAGCGGCGCGGACTGCGAGACCGCGAGCGCCGGCGGGTACCCCGACGAAGGCGCGGAGGACGAGGCTGCGTGCGCGAGCGGCGGCGCTGGCGCGCTGGTCGAGCGCGAGGCGGGCAGCGGCGGCGCGCTGGTGGAGCGCGGCGCGGGGAGCGGAAAATCGGCGCCGGTGAACGAAGGGGGCGGCGCGGGGACCATCGCGCCGGTGGCGATCACGCGCGTGGACGCGGGGCCGACGTCGGCTCGTCGCGAAGCCGGCGCGGGCTCCGAGCGACGCGAAGCGGGGGACTCGGAAGGCCGCGGCGCATGTGCGGTCGACGCGGGCGCCTTGCGCGACGCGGGCTCGGCGTAGACCTCCTCGAGCACGTCTTCGAGGTCGATTTCCCCTGTTTCGTCGGGGCGTTGCGGAATTCGGTCGAGCTGCGCGAGGATGCGGTTCGCGGCCCGCGCGGTCATCGGCTTTTTCTCGAGCGTCGCGGCGACGTCCATCTCGCCGAGCTTCACGAGCTCTTTGCGTGAGGCCGGCGACGCGCCGTGGTGCGGGCGAGGGCCAGGATCGGGCAGGTTCGCGAAGCTCGGGAGGGGCTCGCCGCCGAGCTCGCGCGGATCGATCATGCTCGGGAAGCGCGGAAGATCGTCGGACGACGGGAAGCTCGGGAGCGCGTGAACCACCGGACGGTACTCGCCGGTGCTGGCCGACTCGTCCTCGTCCTCGTCGCGTGCGAACGCAGGCAACGGGGCGTTCTTGTCCGGCTTTCGAAGCATCTCGTGCGTTCAGGACGATAGCACCTTTTTGCGGTCCCTTCGGGCGCACCCTCGCCGGGCACAGGCAACGCGCGGAAGGGGCAAAAGGCCGCGGATCGAATGCCTTCGCACCCTCGGGTCACGTTCGCGATATGGTCTTGTCGCCTCGCCAACCGCGCCCGCGGTCCGGTGCACCCCGAGCCACAGAGGCTCGTCTTCCTCACGAAGGGTCCTTCGATCCATGCGCTCGCCGCTCTTTGCGTTCAGCTTCGTCCTCGGTCTGCTCGCCCTCGCCGCTCCGTCTCACGCTCAGAAGCCGAAGCCCGGGACGACGCCGATCCCGAAGCTGCCCTTCACGGGCGGCGCGCCCAAGGCCCCCGCCGTCGTCACCGCAGCGCGCACGACCCAAGCCGCGGCGAGCGCGATGCCGAGCGGCGTGCGCTTCACCGCGCGGGCCCCCGACGCGATGGTCAACGGGCAGAAGGTGCGCGCGCTCGCAGGCGACGAAGCGCAGGCCCTCGCCGCCGTCGCGACCCTCGAGCACCTCTCCGAGACGAGCACGCAGGGCAACGCGGAGCGCGCGCTCATCGACGTGTACAAAGCCTCCGGCAACGTGGAGGTGAAGCACGAGGCCGCTCTCGCGGTGCGGCGTCTCTCCGCGGAAGAGGGCACCGCCGCGGCGTACCCGAAGGCGCACGCGCTAGGCCTCCTGACCGACGTGGTCGTGGCGGGGCCGTTCCGCGACACGGGCGGCGGCATCGACGCGCACGAAGGCCCAGAGAAAGAGAAAGACTTCGGTTACCCGAAGTCGTCGTGGTCGTGGGGTGTCTATCAAGTAGCCCTCCGCCCCGTGATTCGTGCCCACGCCGACGCGCGCGGCGTGCCTCTCGATTTGTACGTGCACCCGCGACGCGAGAGCTGCAGCTACGTCGCGACGAAGATCTTCGTCGACAAGGATCGCCCCATCGTCATCCGGGTCGCCTCGAGCGGCCAAGCGCGGCTCTCGTTCGACGGGCAGGACCTCGGAAAAGCCGAGGAAATTCATGAATCTGCGCTCTACGATCGGCTCGCGGCGCGGGTGGATGCGAGCAAGGGGCCGCACCTCGTCGCGGTGAAGGTGTGCTCCGGCGCGCTCGACGACGACGGCCGCGTACGCCTCCGCTTGACCGACGAAAAAGGCGAGCCGCTCCCCCTCCCGAACTCGCAAGATCTCTCGGGCTTGCCGGACGTGAAGAAGGTCGCCTTCAAGAAAGAAGAGACCGCGTTCGCGAAGGCGATGAAGGTCACCGCGAAGTCCGGCGACGACGCGGTCCTCGCCGCGGTGGTGCTCGGCACGCTCGGCGGCGGCGACGACAAGAAGAGCCCGCGTGTGCCAGGGCTTCTCGACTCCTACGTGCGGCGTGGCTCGTCCCCGGACGCGCTCGCCCTCGCCGCCTGGGTCTCCCCGTTCGGCGCGAACCGCAGCGGCTGGCTCCAGCAAGCGCGCGAAAAAGCGATCACCGCGAAAGACGAGGAGACCCTCGGTTTCGTCGAGCGACGCCTCCTCGCCGAGCGCATCAAGAACGGACACTCGGACTGGGCGAACGCGCTCGTGAAGAGCATGAAGCTCGAGTCCGACTCGGACGACGAGGCGGTGCTTCTCCGCGCCGAAGCGCGACGCGCCCTCGGCACCGAGGCGCTCGCGGGCGAAGCGCTCCGCGCGCTCGGGGAGCGCTTCACGAAGAGCCCGACCACGGTGCCGGACCTGCTCCTCCACCGCCTGAGCGACCTCTCGTTCACGATGGATCGCCCGCTTTACATCAAGGTCCGCGCCGAGCTCGAACGCCGCGGCGATCGTGGCAGCGACACCGTCCACATCGCGGCGGTAAAGGGGAAAACGGAGCTCCTCAAGGCGGCGCGTGTGGCCCTCGAAGGTGGCGCGACCGACGACGACGCGACCCTCGAGGTCGCCGGCGAGGTGCTTCGCGCAGGGCACGCGGAAGAGGCGATCGCGGCCTACAAAGACTGCCTCGCGTTCGCGCCGAACCGCTCGGAGGTCTATTTTGGCCTCGCGCAGGCGCTCGCCCTCACCGGAAAGGCGAAAGACCAAGACATCGCGCCGCTGCTGGCCCGCGCGCGGTCCCTCTCCCCCGGTGAAGCACGCCTCCGCGCCGAGCTCGAGCTACGCGCCAAGGCCGAGTCGCAGAAGGGCCGCGAGGACGAGAAATACCTCGTGAAAGAGAACGTGTTCCTCGCGCGGCGGAAGGGCGTGTCTCCGGACGTGGCCGATCGTGAGCTCCACTGGCTCCGCGCGGTCGTCATGCACGGCGACCGCCGCGTATCCCAGCTCATCCACTACGCGCGCGAGATCGTCGTCGCGCCGCGCACCCAAGACGAGCTCTTCGAGGACATCCCGCAAGAGGGCGACATCGTCGAGATTTTGCGTGCACGAGTGCATCGTAAAGACGGCAGCGTGGCCCTCCCCGCCGAGGAGCACAACGAGGGCTCGCGTCCGCGGATTCGCTGGCCCGACCTCTACCCCGGCGACACCGTCGAGGTGGCCGTGCGCACGTGGACGGCGGGCCCGGTCGGTGGCCGCGGCGACGCGCCCTACTACTTCCTCGACTACGCCGGCGCGCCCGCGACGCACCCGCTTCTCTACAACGAGGTCATCGTCGACTCGCCGAAGGACACCCCCATCTTCGTCGACGTTCTCCGCGCCGGAGATCACCAACGCGACGAGCACGACGAGGGGAACCGTCACGTCGTGAAGCTCGTCTGGCAGAAGCCGATGGTCGTCGCCGACGAGCCGCTCTCGCCCTCGATGAGCGAGGTTTTGCCCTTGATCGTGGGCTCGACGTTCCACACCTGGGAAGACTTCCGCAAGTGGTACCGCGAGGCGGTGCGTGGCTTCACCGAGCCGGACGAAGAGGTCCGCCGCCTCGCCCTCGAGCTCACGAAGAACAAGAAGACGAAAGACGAGAAGCTCCGCGCGCTCTTCGATTTCGTCGCCGACGACATCCGCTATGTGAACTACGTGAGCGGCGAGTGGTGGCTCCCGAACCGCCCGCAGCAGCTCCTCGCGCGACGGGAGGGCGACTGCGACGACAAGGCGATCTTGCTCATCACGCTCCTCAAGGTGATCGGGATCGAGGCGCAAGAGGTCATGGTCCAGACGCGCATGACGGGCATGCCCTCGGTGCTCTCGACCAAGAACGCGGCGGTCCCGATGTTCGACCACGGCATCGCGTTTTTGCCTGGTCCGAACGGCGGCACGTACCTCGACGCGACGAGCCCCGAGTCACGCCTCGGGCCGCTCCCGTCGATGGACGCGCGCGCGACCGCGATCCGCCTCGACGGCACCGGCGGCCCAGTGCTCCTCCCCTCGAGCTCCCCCGACGACCACGGCTCCGACGTGACGTGGACGCTCAAGATTAGCCCCGAGGGTGCAGCCGAGCTCGAGGGCGAAGAGCGCCACCGCGGCGACGGAGGCTTCTGGCTCCGCACGAACCTCACCCAAAAAGACGCGCGCGCGCAGTACGTCGAGGACAACCTCGTCGGCCCGTGGGTCTCGCAGGTCGAGGTCGACAAGAACATCGACTTCAAAGGCGACCTGCCCAACGGCGAAGCGAAGGTCACGTACAAAGCCAAGTCGCTCGCGTTCGCGCGGCGCGAGCAGGCCGATCTCGTCGTGCCGCTCTCGCAGAGCATTCCCCTCGCCGCGCAGCTCGCGCCCCTCGTCACGCGCACGTTGCCGGTCGTGCTCCCGCCGCACCTCGCGCCGAGCCACCAGACCCGCACCGTTCGCCTCGTCGCGCCGCCGAACACGCACTTTGCGATCCCGAACGCGGGCGGCAAAGAGGCGGGCGGCGAGTTCGGTCACGCCGAGCTCTCGATGGTTCGCGATCCGAAAGATCCGCGCGTGCTCGTGGTGAAACGAAACGTCGTCCTCGATCAGCACCTCATCCCACCGGAGAAGTACCCCGCGTGGCGCAACTTCATCCAGCGTGTCGACGCCCTCATGCACAAGACCGTCCGTATCGAGCGAGGTGAGAAATGAGCTCCCTTCGCGCGCGCCTTCTTCGTTCTTCCGGAGTGGCCGCTCTCGCCCTCGTGCTCGCCGCGTGCGGCGATCCGAAGCCCACCACCCCGAACGCAGACCCCACGCTCTACCGGGTCGCCGAGACCGCGTATCGCACCGAATTGACTGGAGATTCTGTCGCGGCGGAGAAAGCGTGGCTCGACGCTTTGGACCGGGTCGCAGAGAGCGACGGCGATCCTTGGCAGGTGCCGATCGTGACCGCTGCCCTCGACGCGCTCGTCTACCGCAGCGTGTCTGCGTACGGCGGGGCGAGGAGCGCGCTCGCGTTTCGGGTGAAGGGCTCGCAGACCGAAGCTCGCCTCGGCGCGCTCTCGAAGAAGGCGAAGGGTCCGTTCATGCCCGGCCTCGTCGCCCGCGCGCGCACGGTGCTCGCGGAGGCGCGTGGCAACATCGAAGGCTCTGCCGTCGTCCGGCGCGACAGCGGCTGCGCGACCCGCGCGACGATCCTCGGTCCCATCCGCGCGACGCGTCTCTCGGACCTCGAGACCGCGACCACCCTCGATCGCTTCGACGCGCTCTTGCCCGACGCGGTGACGAGCCCGGGGCCGTTCGGACGCAAAATCGCAGCCGAGCCCCTCTTGGCGAGCGACTGCCGCCTCGAGCTCGGGAGCGTGTCGTCGCAAGGCGGAACGCGCGAGATCGTGGTCGACGTCGACGTGCCCGCCTCGGGCCGCATCGGCCTCATGCTCGTCACGCGCACGCCCTCGGTGCTCCGCGCGGGCGGCGCTCACGTCTTCACGCGCGGCATCGGCGTCGGCGCGGGGGAGTCGACTCACCTCGCCGAGGTCACCGCCACCCCTGGCCGCATGCGCATCGTCGTCCGGGTAGGACAAACCGGCTCCCAAGACTCCATCGCGCTCCACGCGTGGGACCTCAACGGCGCGCCGCTCACGTCGTTCGCGCCAAAAGCAGGCGACTCGGGCTCTTCCAAGGTGACGGCAGTGAAGCCGCTCGCCGTCCCGAAGGCGTCCAGCGGGAACGACCGCGACGGTTCCGAGCTCGTGGCGGGCCTCGCCGAGCTCGCGACGCGTCACGATCGCGACGCCGAGATCCGTCTCCAGGCGGCGACGACGCGCGCGCCTCAAGACGCCGCGCTCGCCCTCGCTTACGCGCGCGCCGTTCGTCTCGCGACCGACCTCGAGGCGGTCCACGTCTCCGAGCGTTCGCGTGTCGCCTACGAGCGCGCCCTCGAAAAAGCACCGGGGAGCTGGGAGGCCGCGATCGAGCTCTCTTCCCTCGCCGGTCAGCGGCGCGCGGAAGGCGAGGCGAAGATCGTCGCGCTCCGCGAGCTCGAGAAGCACACCGCGGGCATCTCCAAGGCGGCCGCGCCGCTCGTGTCCGCGTTCGCGGCGCTCGAGGCGGGGAGCGCAGACCTCTACGATCGCGCGGCCAGCGCGCGCGAAGAGGCGCGACCTTCTCTCGGCGGCACGGTGCTCTTCGAGTCGATCGATCGCGACACGACCCCGCGCCGCGGACCGGAGTCCCTTGCCTTCGAGTGCGACAAGTCGCCCGGACGCGACGCCACGAGCGTGCGCTGTTACGTCGAGAAGCGCCTCGCCGGTGACAGCGCGGGCGCCGAGGCCGAGCTCGATCGCCTGCGCCGCCTCTTCGCGGCACCTCGCTATTTCCTCAGCGGATCGCTCCGCGACGCGATGTTCCGCGGGGATCTCGCGCTCGCGAAGAAGCTCTACGACGCGCTCCCGGAAGGCGAAAAGACGCTCGGGTTCTTGCAAGGCACGAGCCCTCAGGGTCCCATCGCCGACGTGGTGACGCGCGCATTCCGCGCGAACGACGCGCCCTCCGCCCTGCCGGCGATCATGTCCGCGAAGGGCAAGAGCGTGCTCGGGGGTCTCGAAGGCATCGCCGAGCGCGTCACCGAAGCCGACCGCAAGAACCCCGCCCTCCCGTCCGCCGCCACCGCCGTGCTCGAGCACGACGAGAAGTACGAGATCTCCCCCGAGGGCCTGGTCTCGTACGTCGTGTTCGACGTGCGGCGCCTCTCCGGCACCGCCGACGTCGAGTCGCACGCGCAAGCCGCGATGCCCTCGGTCGGAGGACGCTCCACGAGCCGCGTGCTCCGTCGTCGCATCTTCAAGAAAGACGGCCGCGTCCTCACCCCCGATGCCACCCCGCGCGCATCGCAAGCGCACGCGGATCTCTCTCAGCTCGAAGCGGGCGACTACGTCGAGGCGATCTACGCCGGCTACGCGCTCCCGAACGATCGCGGCGACCTCTCCCTCGACACGACCGACCTCTTGCCCGAGCGCAC
>JAAFHV010000074.1:0-12849 GCA_013297655.1 Myxococcales bacterium
CGGCGGTCCGCGAGGCTTCGTTCGGGGAGCTCGTCGGCCTCCACGAGGCGCCCGCCGCAGAGACGCGTCGCGCCAAGGTGACTACCGTCGCCGCGGCTCCCACCGCTGCTCCGCAGCGCGCAGCGGCCCCCGCTCCGGCGAGGCGCGGCCCGAAGAAGGGTGGCCGTATGCGCCGCTCGCCGGAGCAGCTCAAAGGCACGATCGCCCGCATCGTCGCGGCGCTCAAGGGCAAGCGCGACGGCCTTCGCTCGGAAGACCTCCAGAAGCAGCTCGGCCTCACCAAACAAGAGCTCTTTGGCCCGCTGACGGCCGCGCTCGAAGAGAAGAGCCTCGTGAAGACCGGCAATCGCCGCGGAACCACGTACTTCGCGAAGTGAGCAAGAGGCTCGTTCGAGCCTCGATCCGTGCGGCCCCGGCTCCGAGTGAGCGCGGGGCCGTTCGCATTTTGGTGGCCCGACCTCGAGGCTCGGCCGTGTTCGCTGCCCCAGGCATCGACCGGGTCGAAGCCGAGGAATTCGTGCAATGGGCACGCGGTAGACCCGCGCCCACGACCACGACCACGACGGTCTTCAATCTTGGAAGGAACAACGATGACGCGGAGTCCGAAAGACCCCGACGAGGGCCATATTCGACGCGATCGGAGCTCTATATCTTCGCGACCATCAGCGGCCGGGTGCCTTCGCGCCACTCTTCGAGCAGACGAAGTGCCTGCTTGCGATGCTTCGGCCGTTCGAGCCAGCGCTCCATGATCACGGCGCGACGACGGACCAGGTAGTCGGAGAGCTTGGCGCCGGTACGGACGAACTGGGCGAGCGTGCGAACGTCACCGTGGGGCCCACTCTCGAGCGGCAGATCGCCCGGCGAGAAAGGAGGATCGGGGAGCGGTCTACGCGAGCGCGCCGTCTCCAAAATGCGCATCCAGAGCGAGAGCCACGCGAGGACCTTTTGGCCGTCGAGCGTGCCGCTATGCAGACGAACCTCGATCGTACCGTAAGCACCAAAGAGGTTCGCCGGGTTTACGGCCAAGTACCTCCGCCGCGGATCTCCGAAGTACCCCTGCCAACGTGCGAGCGGCCCGAGCGCTCGCAGACGAGGGAGCGCGGCGCGAACGGGTCGGCAGAAGCGATTCCGGCTCCGCGATGGCGCGACGAGGGTATGAAGCGCCCCCTCGAAACACGCGACGAGGACCATCAACCGCTCGAGGGTGCGCGCGGTGGCCTTCCAGCCGAGGTGCACGTGCGTGCCCGTTCGCGCGTTGACACGCAATCCTACTTTTCCCGCGTATTCGTCGAGCGCACGGCACACCTCCACCACCTCGTAGAACCCGGCGGCGCCGGAGAGAATGCGACTCGTCACCTCCCACCCGCAGCTCCCGTCCCACTCCACGTTCCATACGGAGTGGCTCTTGCGCGGGTGATACTCGGGATGGGGCCTTCGCGCGCGGTGGCGCGACGGGATGGCCGCGAGGAGGCCACGCGCGACCTCCATCCAATCCGGCGGCGGACGGCCGTCGAAATCGTCGCGCGTGATCTCGAGCTCGACGCCGAACGTCTGGAGTGGTTGGAGATCGAACCCGGCGATCTCCGTGAAGCCGCGCGCCTCTGGCACATGATCGAACGACGCCGCGAGGTACGCGTGCCGTCGAACGGAAGGCGACGGCGTATAACGAGAGACGCGCTCGGTCCCTCCCACCGCGCCGAAGTACGATTGGGGCGACACGAGCACCTCCCCATGTGCATCGAGGTTGTCGACGAAATCCACGAGCCGAAAGTGGGATTTGTGCTCCGTGCGCCGCGCCGCGCGACCCACCATCTGGGCAAAGAGGGTCCTGCTCGTCGTCGGCCTCGCGAGGAAGACAGTTTCCAGATCGGGGATATCCACCCCGTGAGTCATCATCGCGACGTTGACGAGGACTGCGATTCCACCCTCTCGAAACTTCGCGAGCACGCGGCGCTGGTCGTCGGCCGCCATCGCGGAGTGCACCGCGAGCGCCTTTATGCCCCGCTCTCGCAAAAGCTCCGTGAGCGTCTCCGCGTGGGCAATATCGCAGGCGAACATCAGCGTCTTTCCGAACCGAACCTTGCCGCGGAGGTAGGTCGTTACGATTCGACGGTTGCGCTGCGGGCTGCTCGCGAGCGCCGAAAGCGACGCGCGGTCGAAATCGCCGTGCGCGCCGCTCCGCGAAGGCGACCAGCGAACGCCGGTGCGCACGGGCGCTTCACTCACGTGGCGAGCGAGCACTCCCATCTCGACGAGGGTGGCGTAGTCGTAGGCACGGCCCACGAGCACGAACCGGGTGTCTTGCCGTGGAGTCGCGGTGAGGCCCAAAAAGAGAGCGTCGCGGCAGTGTTGATGAAGCTCGCGGTACCCGCGTTTTCCCTCCCCCCAGTGCGACTCGTCGATGACGACGACATCGAACTTCGCGCCGGCGAGCTCTCGATCGCGGCGGCTACGCCAGGAGTGAATCGTCGTGAAGATCACGTCACGATCGACGCGCTCTTCGAGGGGTTGCATCGCGCGCCGGCCTGCCGCCCCGACGAACCCGATCCGATCGCGCGCGCCGTAGCGCCGACAAAGATCGCTCGCGGCTTGGGCGAGGAGCCACCAATCTTTGGTAACCCAGAGGACGCGCAACTTCCTCTCGAGCGCGTGTTTCCATATCCAATCGTTCGCGACGCGAGTCTTGCCGCCGCCGGTGGCGACCATGATGCGATAGCTGCGCCCGGGTGGGCTCGCCGCGAGAACGCGCTCGAGCTCCTCCACGAGCTCTCGCTGGTACTCGCGCGGAGGGCTCGTCGCCGCCTCGGGATCGAGATCGAACGCGCCCTCCGGGAGCGCCCCCGTGAGCGCGAGATCCTCGTCGTCGGCCGCACACGCGAGCGACCCCGGCTCAGCCGCCCGTGAGGCCGCGAGCACGAGGAGCTCGTCCGCGATCGCGCGCCTCGTCGGCCTCGCAGACCCACCGAGCGCGACCACGATCGTGTTCCAGGCGCGAAGACTCGGCCCTCCCGTAGCGCTGACGATCTTGGAGAAATCGCCGTCAACCGCGCGAAAAAGCGCGCGGACGAGAGATGCCGTGTCGCGTGTCCCCTCGGCGCCGAGCGACCTCGCGATGCGACGAAGCGGCACGGGCCCCTCGAGGCGCTCGACGAGGCGCAGCGCGTGGTGAAAGTGACCCATTCGAGAAGGTGTTACTTCCAGGGTGCCACGAACGACCGGCGCCCGTGAAGGGGTCGTCGAGGCTACGAGGGCGCCGACACGCCTCGCGCCCCCCGCGAGCGCTCGCGTAGGGGACGATCCGGTTCGCGAGCTCGCTGTCGTCGAACGGCGGCGCCCTGTTCCGCGCGACGAGGTCGGTCGCCCGCTCCTCGTCGCGGAACCGCCTGGTCGATCCGAGGCGCTCGCGATCGACGCGTAGCCTCGAGCGAGCGCGGGGCTATGCTCGAGTGACGATCGCGCGCGCGGATAGGAGCCGGCGCGCGGCAACGTTGGTTCGGTCGCCGCGCGTCGCGCTGTCACTCGTCAGGGTGGGTCTGCGCGTCACTTCAACGTGGCGGACGCGTAGTACGTACCGCCCGGCTTTTTGCACATTCCGTCACTCGACGAATACGCATAACCCGAGCCGCATTCGATGTTCTCGGTCGAGAAGACGTCGTCGCCGTTGTTCTTGGAGCGTTTGCACTTCTTCGCGCTCGCGTTCCACTTCCAGTCGTTCATCAGGTTGTGCGCGCTGCACGTGGGCGCGACGGCAGAGCCGCCTTCGGTCTTTTCACAGTGGTACTTTCCGCTCGTCTCCTCGAGCTTGAAGCCAGCGGCGCACGCCGGACCGACGGCGCACGTCGCAGAGGTGTAGGTCGCCCCCACGAGCGCTGCGGGCGAGGTCGTCGTCGTCGCGAGCACGGGCCTGTAATAGACCGTCTTCGCGGGCCGCTCGCACTTCCCGCTCGCCGACTTGTAGGTGTAGTCGTCCTTGCAGGTGATGTTCTCGGTCGAGAAGACGTCGTCGCCGTTGTTCTTGGAGCGTTTGCACTTCTTCGCGCTCGCGCTCCACTTCCAGTCGTTCATCAGGTTGTGCGCGGAGCACGTCGGCGTGTCGGTGTCGCCGGCGACGACTACCTTGCACGCGGTGTCGTTCCCGGAGGTCACCTTCTCGGCCCCGGGCGGACACGCGACGTAGCGACCGCAGCTCGCCGCGCTGGTGCAGGCCGAATCGGCCGAGCCGACCCCCGCGATAGTGACGAGAACGGCCAACGACGCGAGCGAGACGACGAGCTTGTGCATGAAGAACCTCCCAAGATGTGGAATTGGCGTAGACGACCTCGATCGCTCGCCGAATCAACGCCCCACGGCCGTTTCAGGCACGCTTAAGGGGCGTTGGCGCGGTGTTCGTGATCGGGACGACCGTCGAAGGTAGGTCCGCCAACGAGCTCCTCGTCCGAAACCGCCTTAAGTCTCGGACCAAAGGATCTTAAGTCGCCGGCCCTCCCCGCGATCGCCGGTAAAATGGCACCGTCGTGGTACCTTGGACGAGTGTGCCTTCGGTGAGCTCGCATGAAACACGCGGATTGGGGCGCGCTCGCGGGACGCTTCGTGGCCATTCGCGCGCTGGGTGAAGGCGGCTACGGAACGGTCTTCGAGGTGTTCGACCGAGAGCGCGGTGAGACCGTCGCGCTCAAGCAGCTCCATCGCGCTACGCCGCGCGCCCTCGCCGCATTCAAGGCGGAGTTTCGCACCCTCTCGCGGCTCCGGCATCGCAATCTACCGCGTCTCCACGAGCTCTTCGTCGACGATGGCGTGGGCTCGTTCAGCATGGAGCTCGTGCGAGGCCACGACTTACGCGAGTGGGCCGGATTGCCTGCACGTTCCACCCAAAACGAGTCGCGCTCCACCCTCGTCACGCGAGCGTCGAGCGACGGCGCCGAGGGCGCGGTCCGCGTCGTGCGCCCCAGCGACGACGCGGTGTCTCGCTCTGGGCCCATCACGACGATGGCGATCGACCGCGTTCGCGCCGTCATCGACGAGCTGCTCGAGGTGCTCACGTTCGTGCACCAATCCGGTCTCGTGCACTGCGACGTAAAACCGTCGAACGTGCGCGTCACGCCCGAGGGCCGAGTGATGCTCCTCGACTTCGGTCTCGCCCGCCCGCTGCGACGCGCGGAGGGATCGTTCGTCGGCACTATGGCCTACGCAGCGCCGGAGCAGCTCCAAGGGACGATCTCGCCCGCGTGCGACCTTTACGCGGTCGGAGCCCTCGCGTGGGAGCTCTTGATTGGGCACGCGCCGTTCGGCACCGGGGTCGATGCGGTGGAGAACAAGCAACGACGAGATCCGACCCCGCTGCGGGCGCTGCTGCCGCCGGAGCACCACGATCTCGCGGATCTCGTGGATGGGCTTCTGTCGCGGGCGGCAGCCGAGCGCGAGCGAACGATCGGGAAGCGGGGATTTTCGATCGCCACGGAATCCGTTCCAGCGTTCGTCGGGAGGGACGACGTGCTCACTGCGGTCGACGACGCCGTCACGGAGTTGGCAGTCGGCGCGCCGCTCGTGATGGTGCTCGAGGGCCAGTCCGGTATCGGGAAGACCACGATTCTCCGTGCGATCGAGCGCCGCCTCGCCGCCTCGCACCCCGATGTCGCGGTGCTCTCCGCGCGCGCCGCCGAAGGAGAGCACCTGCCATTCAAGATGCTCGACGGCGTGGCCGACGGGCTCGCCGCCCTCCGAAGCGACGACGCCGCGCGACCATACGAGGTGCTGGCGCGCGCCTTCCCCGTACTTCGCGTGGCAACAGCGCCGCTTCTCGCGCGACCTGACGTGGAGCCGGAGACGAGCGAGGACGACGACATGGCGTCGGCGCTACGGGAGGTCCTCGCGGGGCTCGGCCGAACCGTGCTGTTGTTGGACGACGCTCAGTGGGCCGATGGCGACAGCGAGAGGCTGCTTCGCGCCGCGCTCGCTCCTCCCCTGGCGCCTCCCGTGCTCCTCGTGCTCGCGCGACGGCCATCGACACGCCTCGACGTGACGAGGCTCGAGGCCGAGGTTCGCACGATCGCCCTCGGCCCCCTGAGCCCGGAAGAGACCCGGCTCCTCGTCGCGGCCCGCGAGGCGCGCCCCGGCATCGACACCGATCTCGTCGCGCGCGAATCGGGGGGTCACCCGCTCTTCGTCGAAGAGCTCCTTTCGGCTGAACGAGGGAGCACACCGCGATCCCTCGGCGAAGCGCTCGCGTCGCGCGTCGCGAAGCTGGATCCGGGGCCGCGACGACTGATGGAGATCGTGGCGCTCGCGACCGAGCCGCTGGAAGGCCGTGCCCTCGCTCGAATGGTCGATCGCGACCTCGGCGAGGTCACGCGCGAGCTCGACGCGCTCCTCCGCGCGCGCTTCGTACAGAAGGTGGAAGGGTCGAACGTGCCGCGCTATGCGCCGTTCCACGACAGGCTATCCGACGCGGTAAAAACAGCCGTTTCTTCCGACGAAGCGACGTCTATCCACCGCGCGTTCATTTCCTATCTCGGGGAGCGTGAGCTAACCGCCGAGGCGATGTGCCACCATCTTCGCGCGGCCGGGGTGCTCGCCGAGGCCGCGCGGTTCGCTCGGCTCGCCGCCGATCGTGCGCGCGACTCCATGGCGTTCGAGAGCGAGGCGCGTTTTTGCCAAATCGAACGCGACCTCGGGAGCGAGGACACGATTGGAAAGAAACGCCTCGACCTTCGCCACGCCGAAGCGCTCCGACGGGCGGGTCGTTCGGTCGAAGCCGCGACGCTCCTCGCGCGCGTGGCCGAGGTGGTGGACGAGAGGGAGGGCCGGGCGCTCCGCACCAACGCGGCGCGCCTCCTCATCGCGGCAGGGGAGCTCACTCGTGGGCAGTCGCTCCTCGCCGACGTGCTGAAATGGTACGGCGACACGCTCCCCTCCAGCGAGCCAGAGGCGCTCGCCGCGCTCCTCGTCGAACGGATCGCGCTCGACGCCTCGCTCGTTGCCTATCGCCTCGCGGCGCACCGAGCCCTCCCCGGGGAGCTCGACGAGTCGCGTCTCGCTGCGCTACGTGCGGTCGCCGAAGGGCTCGGCATGATCGACAACCTGCGCGCCGCGATCTTCCAAACGCGAGCCGTGCGCCTCGCGCTGAGGTCGCGCGACCCTGTGCTGCGTGGCGAGATGCTCGCGCTCGAGGCGATCTTCGTCGGCTCCACGGGCCGTCGCGGACGGATGCGCGCGCGAGAGCTGCTGCGCCTCGCGGTCGCGCCCTTCGGCGTCGAAGTGCCTCGCCGCGTCGCGGGCTTCGTCGCGGCAGTAAAGGCCGTGTTCGGCCGCTACCAACGGCCCGGCCTCAAGAACCTCGCCGCCCTCGCCGCCTGCGAGACCTTCTTCGAGTCTCTCGGTGACGGCGACACCTGGGTCATCTGGAGCTTGCGGATCGTGCGCGCTCGAGGCGCGCGCTTACTCGGCAACCTGAACGCGATGCGCGCCTTCTACTATCCGCTCGTCGCCAAAGCGGAGACGCACGGAGACGTGTACGGCGCGGTCACCCTGCGCCGTGGCCACACCCTCCTCCACCTCGCCGCCGACCGTCCGTGGAGAGCACGAAAGGAGCTCGCGGAGTCTCGCTGGCCGAGCGATCCAGCGGCCTACCACAGCCAAGATTGGCTGCTGCTCGAAGCGCGCCTCGAGGCGACCCTCTACGAAGGCGAAATACCCAATCCTTCGGCGCTCGAGTGGAGACGACTTCGGCGCTCGGCCCTTCACCGCGCCGACACCCAGCGCATCCTCCATCGCTACATGCTCGCGCGCATACTCCTCGTGCGCTGTTCCGCTGGGGATCGGTCGACCGTCGCGGAGGTGCGCGCGCTCGCCGAGGTCTCGCGGCTGATGCGCTCGCTCGTCCGCGAACGCAACGGGTTCGCCCTCGCTTTCGCGCGTGTGCTCCGCGCCGGGCTCGGATTTCACCGCGGTGACGTGGCGACCACGGTGGCCGAGCTCCGCGCGATCGTTCGGCTCGCGCGCAAGTACGAGCTCCTCTCCCTCGGAGCGAACGCGTCGCTCGTGCTGTCGCTGCTCTCCGCGGGAGACGAATGCGCCATACATGCATCTGCGGCGGCTGACTTTTATCGCGATCATGGCGTACGCAACCCGGCCGCGTGGGCGCGCATCGACTTTCCTAGTTTCGCGGCGCTTCTTCGTGGATACCCCGCCGCGGTGTAGGCGCGCTCGGCGCAGCGTGGAGAGAGCCTACGGATCGTCGGCGAGCACGAAGTCCCCCGTGAGCGCGTAGCCCTCGTTCGCGTGAGCGATGACGCCTCGAAGCCCGAGCTTTCGCAGCGAGCTCACAGCGACGTAGACCCGATTTCGAGCCGCGCGCGGGATGATGCGCTCCCCGGGCCATGCCTTCTGCGCGATGACCTCCGCGTCGATGCTTCCACGTTCCGTCCCGTGCGCCTCGACGAGCGCCCCCAGCACCGCCGCGAGGCGAGGTGATGTCGCGAGATCGACGCGCGTGCCGCCTGCATCGAACCGAGAGCCGCTCCGCGCGATCCGAACCACGTGCGACCGCAGGCCGACGGTCCCCCCGAGACCGAGCACGGTGCCGCGCTCCTCGGGTTCGGTGCGCGCGAGCCGCTCGACGAGCGCGAAGAGCTCCTTCACGTTTCCCGGGTAGGCCCTCGTCGCGAGCGCCGCGTGCTCGGCAGAAGACAGGTCGACATCGACGCCGATCCGGCGCGCAAAATGGGCGACGAGGGCAGGCAAATCGTCGCGTCTTTCGTCGAGAGACGGGAGCTCCAACGCCCACGTCCCCGTCGCGCCGAACCTCCCCGCGGCGGCCGGATCGGCGGCCGTCGACAGGACACGGCATTGCGCACGCTCGGCGGCAGCGAAGAGAACAGGGAGGCCTTCTCGGGTCGCCGCGCTCGCTTCGTCGACGCACTCGACGACCAACGTCCCGCCCTCGGCGCGCTCCAGAATCGACCGCGGGGCGCGCATGGCCGCGACCATCTCCTCCGTCGCGCGGGCGTCGAGCCACACGATGGCGGCCTCGGGGCGCGAGCGAAGATGAACGCGTTCACATACGAGCGTTCTGCCCGTCCCCGCAGGTCCGTACACGAGCGCGTTCGCGCGGCTCGCGGCGAGGGATCGGATTTCGGCGAGCACCTTCTGGAAGGGGTGGCTGTCGCCGACGAGCGCGTCGTCCTCGTCGAGCTGGCGGAGCTCCCGCGCGCGCGCGACGACGAACCCGAAGCTACCGACCTCGACGTAGTCGCCCACCTCGAGCCGCTTGCGGGCGACCGTTGCCCCGCGAACGCGTGTCCCGTTTCGGCTGCCTAGGTCGACGATCTCGAGGCCGGCCTCGGTCTCGACGAGCTCGGCGTGTTGGCGCGAGAGCTTGCGGTCGCCGCGGAAGGTCTCCCTCGTGTCGCGCCCGATGACGAGCCCCGCGGCGCGAAGACGCGTGCCCACGATCGCGGCATCGGGTGCGCGGAACACGACGAGCCAGTAGACGAGGGCTCCGACCGACGCGGGGGCCGAAGAGCTCGACGTATCGGTCGTTCTCGCGGAGGGATCTTGCGCGCCCATGGCCACAGTCGAGCGTCGCACGGGGGATACTTGCCGGGAAGGTCGAACGCGCTCCGGCGTGGAATCCACCCTCGCGCGGGTCGATTCGTAGTAGTGCCCCGGCGGTGCTCGTCGAACCAAAGGCAATCTCACGCGAGATTGGGAGCGGGCCCCGCGGCCGAGCGCATGGAGACGAAACCTAATGGATAGGGAGCCCGAAGACGGCTGGGACCAGCTCGACAGCGTGTTGCTCGCCTCTGGCGAGACCATCACCCTCCGCCAGCGAGGGCCCGTGTTCTCCGTCGCGGTCGACGAGGTCGTGCTGATGAACAGCTCGAGCCACTACTCCGAAGAGCAGCTCTCGGTCCTCGGCTGTGCGCACCTCGGCAACGTGCCTGGCGCCCGCGTCCTCGTCGGCGGCCTCGGCATGGGGTTCACCCTTCGTGCCGCGCTCGACGTGCTCCCGAGTGACGCCATCGTCGAGGTCGCCGAGCTCATCCCCGAGGTGGTCGCCTGGAATCGCGGACCGATGGGCCACCTCGCCGGTCACCCGCTCGACGACCCTCGGACCCTCCTTCGGCTCGGAGATTTCCGCGCCACAGTCGCCGAAGCGACCGATCGTTACGACGCGATTCTCCTCGACGTCGACAACGGCCCCGAGGCGTTCACCACCACCGGCAACGAGGGCCTCTATGGCACCGCCGGATTGGGCCTGATCTCGAAGGCGCTCCGCGAACGAGGGGTGCTCGCGTTGTGGTCTACCGGGGACGATGGAGCGTTCACGAAGCGCCTTCGCACGTGCGGATTCCACGCGCGCAAGCGGTCCGTTCCGCCGCGCCTCGGGGACAACTTCTCGCACCTCCTTTGGCTCGCGACGCGCTTCTGACACCTGGTTTCGTGCGGCGGCGATGACGGCGTACCATCGACCGGTGACCACCGATCGGAAGCCTCCCCTCGCGTTCGTCGCCTGCCACGGCGAGCCTCACCTCGACGCGACGCTTCCCTTCTCGGGCAATCACTTCATCCTCGCGGCCGCGCTCGTCGACGAGGCCGCGGCGGCCGACGTGCGCGCGGCGATGAGCACGCTCCCACGAGGAAAATCGCCCGATTCCGTGCAAAGCTCGCTCGCCGCTCTCGCGAGGCAGCCGTACCGATACTACGCCGTCGTCGTCGACAAACGGGTGATGCGACCCGGGTCGGGGTTGGCCTACGAGGGCTCGTTCTACAAGTTCCTCTCCGCGCTCCTCTCGCGAAAGCTGTTCGACGCGTTTCCAGATCTGCACGTCGTCGCAGACACCTTCGCGCGCGAGACCTTCATGGGCGACTTTGCGCGGTACCTCGTCGAAAATCACCGCGCCACCCTGTTCGATCGACCACGAGTCTCCTTCGCCTCCGCGGCGGAAGAGCCGCTCGTGGGCCTCGCCGACCTCGTCGCGAAGGCGCTCGCGACCACCTACGAAGCCGAAGCGGACGCCGAAGCCGCGACGCTACTCCCGATGCTTCGCGAGCACGCCGTGTTGATCGACGAGTGGCCCGTTCGTTATCGAACGGCTTCGGGCACGGGCTCCCTCCTCGCGGGCGACCCGTCCGACGACGATCTCGCACGATACGGGATCGCGCGCGCGGAAGACTTCCTCGCCGACCACGAGGACCGCATCGACGAGGGCTCGCGCGCACAAGTCGTCATCCTCAAGAAGCTCCTCTACGAAGCGCGCTTCGGTGATCCACGCGCCTACGTGCCTTCACAGGCGCTCCGCGACACGCTCGACGCGGTCGGCGCGCCGAGCGGCGAACAATGGCTCCGCTCGAACGTCATCGCCCACCTCCGCGACGCGGGAGTGCTCGTCTCGAGCTCACCCCAAGGCTACAAAATCCCTATCGCCATCGCCGACGTGAGTGACTTCGTCGCCGTCACCGACACCGTAGTGCACCCCATGCTGAACCGGGTCGCCCGCGCTCGTGAAGCGGTCCTGCTCGTCACGGGGGGGCGGGTGGACGTGCTCGCTGGAGAGCGACTCGAGCTCCTCCGCGCGGCCGTCGACGCGATCCGCACGAGCGGCGGAAAGCGCGCTCCCTGATCGCGTAGGCGCGACGCGACCCGAAGGCGACGAGCGACAGCCATGCATCCTACACATATAACGCGGCCTCCGCTTCGAGCGGGCGCGTTCTCGACGAGGCCGTCGGCGGCGGAGTGTGCGGCGCGCCGGATCGACGTATCCTCTCTTTCATGACCATCGGCGAGCAGAAGCGGGCATTCGTGATCGTGGGGCACGGCGCGCCGGCGAAGGACACCCCACCGGAGAAGGTACGCCGCCTCCGCGCGCTCGAGGGTGAACGCCGCCGCACGAACGCCCACGCGATGCTCGCCGAGGAGGTCGCGCTCGATGACGAGGTTCGACGATGGCCGCGCACCGACACGAACGACCCGTACCGCGCCGGGATCGAACGGCTCGCGGAGCGCGTCCGCAACTACGCCAAAAGCGTTCGTGTCGAGATTGCCTATAACGAGTTCTGCGCGCCGAGCCTCCCTGAGTGTGTCGCGGAGCTCGTCCGCGACGGTTGCGAGGAGATCGTGCTCGTCGCCACGATGATGACGCCGGGAGGGGTTCACTCCGAGGTGGAGATCCCGGAGATCGCCAGCGAGCTCCGCGAGGCCTACCCAAACACGCGGATCGTCTACGCCTGGCCCTTCGATCTCGACACGATCGCGCGGGTGCTGGTCGACCAGGCCTCGTCGTTCGTGTCGAAGTGAGCGCTCGCGCGAGCGACGTGGCTCGTGCCTCCCGAGCGACGTGGCTCGCGCCTCCCGAGCAACGTGGCTCGCGCCTCCGGAGCGACGTGGCTCGCGCCTCCCGAGCGACGTGGCTCGCGCCTCCCGAGCGACGTGGCTCGCGCCTCCCGAGCGACGTGGCTCGCGCCTCATGAGCGACGTGGCTCGCGCCTCCCGAGCAACGTGGCTCGCGCCTCCGGAGCGACGTGGCTCGCGCCTCCCGAGCGACGTGGCTCGCGCCTCCCGAGCGACGTGGCTCGCGCCTCCGGAGCGACGAGACGCCCTTCACGCCTCGTGAGGTCCCCTGAAGCGGGGAACGCGACGGGGTTCATGGTAAGGACCGGGCCGTGCTCATCGCTACTTGGAACGTGAACGGGATCCGCGCGCGCGCTCAACGCTTGGCCGAGTGGCTCGCGGAGCGAAAACCAGACGTCGCGTGCCTCCAAGAGCTCAAGATCACCGAAGAAGAGTTTCCCCACCTCGAGCTTCGCGCGTCCGGCTATCACGCCGTGCTCGCCGGCCAGCGCGGCTGGAAC
>JAAFHV010000074.1:12859-35312 GCA_013297655.1 Myxococcales bacterium
GGAACGGCGTCGCCGTCATCGCTCGCGAGCGACCCGAGCTCGTGACGAGCGCGCTCCCCGGAGCAGAGGAGGCCGGCGCGCGCTTCGTCGTGGCCAAGGCATGCGGGATCGAAGTGGCGAGCGTGTACGTGCCGAATGGCAAGTCCGTCGATCATGCGGACTTCAAGACCAAGCTCGCGTGGCTCTCCGCGCTCGCGCGCCACCTCGAATCCCGCGCCGACAAGGACGCGCCGCTGCTCGTCGGCGGAGACTTCAACGTGTGTCCTACCGACCTCGACTCGTACCGCGGAGGATTCGCGCGCGGCCAGGTGCACCATACGGACGAGGAGCGCGCCGCCATCGTTCGGCTCCGCGACGCCGGCCTCGTCGACCTCTATCGGTCCAAGTACCCCGACACCGCCGGCTACTCCTGGTGGGACTACCGCGCCGGCTCGTTCCACCGAAACGAGGGCATGCGGATCGATTTGCTCTGGGCGACCCCGAAGCTTGCCGCCCGCACGAGCGAGGTCTACGTCGATCGCGACTTTCGCAAGAAGGGCAAAGCGTCCGGCGCGATCGCGTCCGATCACGCGCCCGTGATCGCCGTCCTGGAGGACTGAGCGAGAACGAGAACGAGAGCGAGAACGAGAACGAGAGCGAGAACGAGAACGAGAACGAGAGCGAGAACGAGAACGAGAACGAGAACGAGAACGAGAACGACGGCGCTCGCCGCTCACCACGTGCTTTGGAAGCGAATCTCGTTTCGTGTCATCGTGAGGTCTCGTTGGGAGGGGGTTCCATGAGCGACATCACTCATTGCGCTGGGAGCGGTTGTCCGCTGAAGAACGGGTGCCTGCGTTTTCGAGCCGTCGCGTACGGCCGCTTCGATGCCTTCGGGAGCGTCCCGTGGGACGCGGTCAAACGCACGTGCGCGCACTACCTCGACGTCACCGAGCTCGCGTCCCCGACGGACGAAGCGATACGCCTCCGCGCGTACATGCGCTGGCGCGCGGCAGGTTCGCCAGAGGGCACCGCGGACGCCGACTGGCGAGCGGCCCAAGACGATCTCGCGGCTGAGCTCTCAGCCCGCCTCCGCCCACCCGAAGAGTGATCGCGCGCGCGGGCCGCCGTCGACGCGCGCGACGGCGCCTCGTTTCGACCCGGCAGGTCCGTTTTGCGAAAACGCTATCTCGGGCGGCATATCGAAATTCACACGCGACCGTTCGTGCCGTGTCCGATTGGTCGAACACGAGTCGCGCCACGTTGGCGCGATGACGCCACGCCTGGCGCGCCCAAGTCGCCCAGCGCGATCCACGTTCGATTCGCCGGACCCCCCTCGCGCGTGCAGTAACGAGACAAATCGCAGCGTGTTTCGCGACGTCGGCTCCGATCGGCGTTTCACAATGACTACCACCAAGCGTTGGCACGATATTTTCAGCGCGTGACTCAAGGGGATGTGGGAGGCCGCTTCCGCGGGGGGGTCGCAAAAAGATATCTGTCCAGTCATTGGCCTAAGCCGGGCGATGCTCCACCATGGGTGGATTGAGTCGGTCGAGGAAGCGGGGACGAGCGGATGAGCTTCGGTGACGGAATTCGAGTCGACAAGGTGATCGGGACGGGCGCGATGGCCGTCCTGCTCCGCGCCACGCTCGATGCCACCGGCGAGACGGTCGCCGTCAAGCTGCTCCTCCCGCGCCACATGTCGAACCCCGAGGTGGCGGAGCGCTTCGTCCGCGAAGGCGAGACGATGGCGTCTTTCGCCTCTCCCTACTTGCCCAAGATCCTCTCGCTCGGCACCACCGACAGCGGCCAGCCGTACATCGTGATGGAGCTGCTCAAGGGAGCCGATCTCGAGGACGTGCTTCGCTCCCCGCGCCGCCTCTCGGTGCGCGAGGCAGTGGCTTATCTACGCGACGCTTGCGAGGGCGTCGCGGTGGCGCACGACCATGGCGTCGTCCATCGCGACATCAAGCCGTCGAACCTCTTCCTCGCCGAAGAGGCCGACGGGACGGAGCGCGTGAAGCTGCTCGACTTCGGCATCGCGAAGCTCTCGCCGGGTCTCGCGCGCGGCAAACGCACGAGCACGCAGCTCGTCCTCGGCACTTCGCAATACATGTCTCCCGAGCAAATTCAGTGTTCGGCGAACGTCGACGTAGGGGCCGATATCTGGGCGCTCGGGGTGGTGCTCTTCGAGCTCATGACGAAGCGCGTGCCGTTCGAAGCCCCAACCGCGTTGGCCACGATGCAGGCTATTTTACGCGAGCGCCCCCCGCGGATCTCCTGCGCGGGCGAGCTCCCTCCCGGTCTCGTCGCGGTGATCGATCGTTGCCTCGAGAAAGACACGCGCGACAGGTTCCCCTCCGTACGCGAGCTGTCTCGCGCGCTCGCGCCCTACGCCGAGCGCGAAGCTACCGGGCCCGTATTCGCGGTGGCGATGAAGGCCGCGCGCACCCGCTCGAGTGACGCCCATAGGCGCGTGACTCCCCGCGACGGGACCCCCGTCGTCGCTCGCGAGGACCAACGCTCGACCCTCCGCTACGGGCGGCGCAGTTAGGGATTCGTCGGTCCGCGACGCGCGTCGTGCGTCAGGTATCGCGCGCACGGAGGGCGAGGCCAGTCGCGACGGAGACCATCTCTCCGCCGGTACGAATCTTCTCGACGCCGAAGCGCTCGTCGAAGAGGCGACGCACCGCGGGAACGAACGACGAGCCGCCGGTGAGGAACACACGATCGATCGCGCTCGCGTCGAGCTTCGCGGTCGCGAGCACGCGGTCGACGCACTCCGACATCGCGCCGACCTCGTCCGCGATCCACGATTCGAACGCGGCGCGAGACACCTCCGCCTCGACCTTTAGCGGGGAATCCTCGAAGAGGAACGTGGTGGTCGTCGATTTCGAGAGTGCCACTTTCGCGTGCTCGACTGCGCGATAGAGGTGATAGCCGAGGTCGTTGTCGAGGACGTGCTGGAGGCCGCGGATCGGGCGCGGATCGGAGGCGCCGGAGGCGATTTCGTCGAAGAGCTCCATGTTCTTCGGTGTCTTGAGAAACGACAGGTGGTGCCAACGGCGAAGCTTCGCGTAGATCCACACCGGGACGGGGAGCTCCTTCCCGAACATCGTGCGGTAGCTCGTGCCCATCCCGAGCACGGGGGCCACCACGTGGTGGAGCACCTTCGCGTCGAGCGAATCACCGGCGAGCGCGACGCCATCGTTCGCGAGGATTCTACGCGCGCTTTTGCGACGCGAGGGCCCCACCTCGACGATGGAGAAGTCGCTCGTGCCGCCGCCGAAGTCCGCGACGAGCACGGTCTCGTCGCGGTCGAGCGTGCTCTCGTAGTAGTAGGCCGCCGCGACCGGCTCGTACTCGAACGTGACCTCCGTGAACCCAGCGTTCGCGAGCGCGGTGCCGAGGCGCTCGATCGCGAAGGCCTCGTCGTCGGCGGTGTCGGCGTGGGCGAAACGAACGGGCCGCCCCACCACGATCCTCGAGCCGAGCGGCCCGAGCGACTCTTCCGCTTTGGCGCGGAGGTCCTTCAGCAAGAGCGACAGAAGCTCTACCGCGGTGTGTGTCTTGTGAAAGATGTTGGTCGCGAGAAACCCACGATCGGCCAAATAGGACTTGAGCGATTGCACGAGGCGACCACTCCCATCCGCCTCGAGGTACGCCTCTATCGCGCCCGGCCCCGCGACCGCGACGAGCTTGCCGCGCGCGTCGCGCCGATCGGCCGCGAAGTACAAGATGGACCGGAACGTCTCGGTGAAGGCAGCCCCGTAAGGGAAGCTCGCGAGGCGCACGGTTCCGTCGTCGGAGGCTACGCCGATGGCGCTGTTGGTCGTCCCGAAGTCGAGCCCTACGCACATCATGCGCGCGTGGTAGCCGGGATCGCGGCTCGAAGTCCACTGCGATGGTCGAAGAGCGCGCGCGAGAGACGGCTTCGCCTGGCGCTGCGATCGTCGCCGCTTACGGAATCCGCTCTTTCTTCGGGGACTTGGGCGCGCGAGCTTTTGCCGCGTCTTTGCCCTTCGGGACACCCGCGCCCTTCGCCTTGATAGGCGCCTTCGCCCGTCCCGCTGCCGAGGTGAACACGGTGCTCTCGGGCGACGGAGGAACTGCCGCGCGCGCACGCTTCGCGCGTACGGAGGCCGAAGGGACGACGGAGCTCTCCCGCGACGTCGGCACGGTGAGCGCGCGTCGCTTCGCTCTCCGTGGCCCCTTCGCGACGACGGCGCTGAGCGGAGAGGCGGGGACCTCCGCGGCCACCTCGCGGCCGTTCGTGCTCGCCGCGGCCGTCGATTTCGGCGCCGGCGGGCGTCGCTTCGGGATCACGCGCTTCGCTCCTCGTGCGAAGGGATCTTCGGCTGCGGCGTACGAATAATCGAATGGTCGCGGATCGCGTCGTGGCCAAAGGTTGGTGAACGTCTCGCCATCGAGATCGCGCCACGCGATGCGAAGTCGCTTCTCGACCGCGCGCGTGCCGAGGTACGTCCGGAAGGTGCGGTGGGCCGCCGCCGGAGCGCTCGTGTAGACGAAGAAGTTCACCGTGCCGGAGCCCACGTCGTAACCATCGACTGCGCACGTCTTCGGCATGCACCCACGGAGCTTGCCCTCGAACGCCACGATCGCGTCGACGCTCGAAAAATAGTCTTCCGGGAACTGGATGACGAGCTGAACCTCGCGCTTCTTCACCCTACGAGGGTGCCACGGGGAACAGGAAAGATCCTTTTCTTTCGCGAGGACCCTCACCGTTGGGGAGTGGGTGCGCGGCAGGCGGGGAGGCATTGCTCCGCGCGGCACTCGAGGCCATCGAGGCACTCGTTCGAGCCTCGGCAGGGGGAGGAAACCCCGCGTCGCGATTGGCAAATACGCCGGGTCGACTTGGCTTCGGGCGCCTCGCAAAACATGCCTCGAGAGCACTCGCGGCCGTCGCACGACTCACCGAGTCCGACCGGGGCGAAGCAGCGCATGGTGTACGGAGCGCGCGTGGACTCGCCCGCGAGCTGGCAGTGTGTCCCCGGCTTGCAGTCGGCGGCGCCGACGAGGTCGTCGCAGCGGGCGCCTTCGGGCAGCTCCGCGCGCCGGCAGGTTTGGTCCGATCGCCGGCAGAACAGGCCCTCGCGACAGTACGACCCTGCACACGATTCGCCGAGCTCGCGTGGCCCGTCCGCGATGCAAGCGCCGTCGTGACACACCGAATCCTTGCATCGAACGGCAGAGTCGTCGCATGGCTCACCGAGGCGTGGCCGCCGCACGCACGTGCCTTCGCCCCGCGCGTCGACGACCTTGCAGCCGAGCTCCTCGTCGCAGTCGGTCGAGCCGCTCTTGGTGTTCAACGTGCATGATGCACCTATCCAGCCACGACTCGATACACACACACCGTCGTGGCACGAGGCCGTCCACCCACAGGTGACGCCCGCGGCTCCGCAGGGCTCGCCCACGTTGCGCGCGACGAGGCACTCGCCACACGCGGCGGAGCCGTACCCCGCTACGCTGCAGCGGTCGCTCGCGCACTGAGAATCGCCGGAGCAAGGTGAACCCGCGAGGCCGAGCAGCCCGCGCGGATCGTGGACCGCGGAAGACGGCTCGGCAGACGGCGACAGATCGCTCACCCCGCCGCACGCCGGAGCGACGATGAAAAGCCAAGGCACCACGAACGCGAAGTGAGCGCCGGAGCGGCGAGAAGGAGAAGACATGACGCCAGCCTCTTCACGGTGCGTGCCACCGCGAAATCTCGCGCCGTTCTCGCTCGCAGCGCGTGCGGTTGCCACCGCGTTACCATCCTTCGGGAGGCGCAGTAACCAGCACGACGAGATGCGTGGAGTCGCTCGCCCCACCGCCTCGCGACTGGCATTGGCGAATTGCCCCAACGCACCGTAACCTTACGCATTCTCTCACTTTGCGAGGCCCTATGAAGCGCTCTTTGCTGCTCGTTCCGCTCGTCTTCGTCGCGTCGCTCTATGGCTGCGAGTCGTCCAGCGTGACGCCTTCCGACGACGCGGGGGCGACGGACGGCGGGGAGGCGCCCGTTCCCTCGAAGTGCACGACGCCGAGCGGTCCCGCGGTGGAGCACGGAAAGGCGATCGAGGCCGACGAGACGTGGGGCGCGGGCCTCCACGACGTCACCTTCAACTTCACGATTCAGAAGGGAGCCACCCTCACCCTCGCCCCGTGCGCCGTCGTGCGCGTCAAGAAAGGCTATTCGATCAACGTAGGCAACACGGACGCCGCCAACGAAGGCTCGCTCGTGGCCAAAGGCAGGGCCGACGAACCTATCGTGATCGAGGGGCTCGACGGCGCGAGCTGGGGCAACGTCCTCGTATGGCCTTTTGGTCACGCCGACCTGGCCTACGTGACGATCCGAGACGGCGGAAACGAGGGCTCGCGCGGGGGTGCTGCGGTTCACCTGTTCGGCGACGCGAACAAGGGCTTCCAAGACTTGGCGACCGTCGATCACGTCACGATCGAAAAATCCGGGAAGTATGGCCTGGTGATGGAGACTCACGCTGGCCTCTCCCCCGCGTCCAAGGATCTCACCATTCGCGGCTCGGGGGTGATGGCGATGAACGTAGGCCTCCCATCGGTGAGCAGCATTCCGACCGGGAAATATACGGGGAACGCCGCGGACGCGATTCGCCTCACGGGCAGCGCGGTCTACGACATTCAGACCACCGACCAGACCATTCACGATCGCGGAGTGCCGTATGTCGTGGGGGGCGAAGGGCAGTTCGGGACGATCACCATCGAAGGTACCGCCGCGCTCGCGACCCTGACGGTGGAGGCTGGCGTCACGCTCAAATTCCCCAAGGCGGCGACGAGCTACGTCACGGTGTCGTCCGGCACGAGCAACACGGCTGCGAAGGGCGCGCTGAAGGTGCTCGGGACGGCCGCCAAGCCCGTGACGTTCACGTCGGCGGAGGCGAGCCCGGCGAAGGGCGACTGGGCGGGGATCATCTTCGGCAACCTCCCCGACGGCTCGAACGCGATCGACTACGCCCGCATCGAGTACACCGGTGCCGACACGACCATCCGTGGATTTTCATGCGGCACACCGGGCCTCGACGGCGCGGAGGAGATCTCGAACGAAGGCGCGGTGTTGATCCTGGGCCAGCCGAAGAGCGCTTTCATTCGAAACACGGTGTTCGCGCACAGCCTGAAAAATGCGGTCGAGCGTGGCTGGACGCTGGGACAGTCGTTCGACTTTCTCCCGACGAATACGTTCGAGGACATCGCGCACTGCAAACAGACGAACCCACGACCGGCGAACAACTCGTGCCCTTCGCCGACCACTTGCGACAAATAGGCCCTAGAGCACCGAACAGTTCGATTCGGTCGGCTTTTCGCCGATTTGCTTCGCCGTGCTTCGTTGCTCCTCATCGGCTAGCAGCAGTAGGACTCGTCCCTCGTCAGGGACTTGCGGCCCTGTAGCGTCGTCGTCGCGCCTCGCACGGCTCGCAACTCAGCGAAAATCCTCGGTCATCGAACTGTTCGGTGCTCGAGGCGATCCGCGCTCACTCAAGACCGTGAAGCACGGCGAGCGGCGCGCTCCGGCTGCCGAGCGAGGCTGGCCCGCGCGCCGACGACACGTGAGCGCACACGGCTCCGAGGCCCAGGGCGCGCTCCGGGCGCGCCCCCCAAATCGCCGCCCCAGCCCTTGGATTTAGCGGCAAATCACCCATTTCGAGGATGGAACACATGGTGCTCTAGGGGGAAGCACACGCGATGGGGGGTGCCCTTCAGGGGTGGGTCATGGCGAAGAATGCGGTTCGTGGTGTTGCGGTCGTCCTCGGGATTGCTGGCGTGATCGTCGCCTCGGCGGCGGAAGCGAAAGACGTCGCGGGTTGGAAGGTCGTCGGAGCCGGATCCACCGTGACGGAAGGTGCAAGCTACAGCCTCTTCAACTTGGACCAAAAGCTCTACTCGGTGACGACGACCGAACGGGGCTCAACTGGGGCTGGTCGAAGGAAGCAAAGAACAACATCGTCTTCCGGCGCAAGAACGGCGGGGGCGGCCCGCTGAAGTGCGGAGAACAGTTCGCCCTCTACGACGGCAAGGAGTTCCTCATGAAGGACTCCCAAAATTGCGGTATCGGGCTCAGCACGCGCACGAAGGTGAACGACGCGTACTACCAGTGGAAGTTCACGTGCGCGACGGGCCAAAACGTCCCCACGAACCAGGCCGTCGCGCTCGTGAACACGGTCGCCAACGACAGCGTCGTCGGGGCCAAACGAGCGTGCGGAGTGAACCTCTGCTGGGGTGACGACGCAAAGAGCATCGCTGGCAAAAACTACTGCAAAGCAGGATTCTGATCGGAAACGAGTGATTGTGGATTGTGGTCGTGGACTGGGTTGGTTTGGGTCGAGGCGGCCGTGCAATGGGGCACGGCCGCCTCGGTTCATTGGCGGCCGGACACGAGCCCCTGGCGACGTGCTTCAGCGAACGCAATCCGCGACGGCGGACTCGGCCTCGACGAGCAACGGGTGATTGGCCCCTTTGCCCGCCGCGATCAGCGCGTCGCGTCTTCTTCTGGCCTCTTCGCACGCGACCGGAGGTGGAGGCGGCGGAGGCGGAACGTCTTTGCAGAGCGTGGCGGCGAGCGCGAGATCGATCATCGCGGGGTGGCGCGGACCCCAATCACGCGAACGCTCGGTGCGCTCTTCTGCGATCGCGAAACACCGCGCCGGAGAGGGCGATACCGGCTGCGGGCACGTCGCGAGCTTGGCCTCGAGCACCACGCGCGCGGGGTGATTTTCCCCCTTTCCGTGGTGCAGCACGAGTGCGTGCTCGACGAGCGCGTCGCCACAGTCGGTCGGTGCAACGTAAGCGTGTGGCTTGGACGGCACGGCAGGCATCGGCGCCTCTGCGGGTCGAGACGGCGCCATCTCGACGGGCCGCAAAACGGGGCCTCCGCATGCCATCGACGTCATCGCGATCGAGAGAACGAAGAGCCGACGCACGAGGACGAGCGTACTATGAGATGGCTCCTATTCTCGGTATCGCGTGCGCACCGCTTCAGGCGAGCGGAAGGTAAAGCTCGGTGACGAGCTTTTCGGGAGCCGTATTCGTTGGATTGTTGCGGTAGATCTCGAAGCTCGGGCTCTCGGCGACACGGTGGCCGCTCTTCGGGAGCCACCCGCCCACGAGCTTCGACCACACGTCGCCGAGGCCGGTGTACGGCCCGATGTACGTCGTGCACGCGTAGCGTCCGGCCGGAATACGAATCTCGTTCGTGCCGGCTGGGAGCTTGGCATCTTCCGGCACCGTGAGCGCGGCATCCGAGCGCAGCTTGTCGACCGGAGTCGCCTCCGGAGCGTCATGATAGAGCGCGAGCATCTCCGTCGTGGGGGGGCGAATGAGCCCCGCGGGCCCGGCGAGCTGACCGAGCTTCTGGAACGCCTCCGAGATTCGGTTGTAAGCGCCCGTGTGGCGTACGGCGGCGACACGAAGGGCGGGCATGTCTTTGAGATCCACTTGCATGACGATTTCTCCTTTCGAGGACACCAAAATAGGAACGGAACGATCCAGTGAGCGTGTGCGGTAATGAACCCCCGAGCGGGCGGCGAGCTCGCGCGGCGGCGGTCGCGTGCATCCTGCACGGGCTTCGTGTGCAGCCTGCCGAAACGCGGACGGGGATGCGCCGTAACAATCGCCGAACGCGCGCGTGAACGACTCGTGCGTCTCGTATCCGGCGTCGAACGCGATCCGCGTGATGGCCGCATCTCCCTCGGAGAGCTCGAGCGCGGCACGCTCCATCCGCAAGCGCCGGTGGAGCTCGAGCGGGGTCTCCCCGACCATGAACCGGAAAATGCGGTGGAAGTGCAGCGGCGACAGCGCCGCGGTCTTGGCGAGGGCGCCCAAGTCGAGCGCGTCGTCGAGGCCCTCGTACACGAGCACGACCGCCCGGCACACGGCAGCTTCGTAGAATGACAGGGTTTCGCTCTTCACGAAGAGCAAGCTAGCGCCACGAAAAGCCCGCCACTTGACGCTCCTTGCGATTTTCGGGCGGGGTCGGGGCGAGCTTCGCCGCGTCAGGGATTCACGAGCGGTTCCCACGGTGTCCGACGCGACGGACATACATGCATACATCATGCACTTCTGGACCGACGCGGGGTCATCGAATGCGGGCATGCCCGAACGCTGGAACGCGTCGACGTCGCCTGCGGTCGCATGGCGCGCCAGTTACTTGCAGCGACGCACCGGCGCCCATAAGGTCCCGCGCATGGCGATGTGTACGACCCTCCAGCTCGTGAGCAAAGACGAGATCGCGACCCTCGAGAAGTCTCCCGATGCGATCCGCGACATCGACAAACCCGAGGGCGAGACGTTCCGCACGTACCACTACGCGGCCCTCAACTTTTTCCTCACCGGGAGCGCGTACCCGAGCGAGGATCACGCCCTCGGCGCGCTCTTGTGCGGGGAAAAGAACATCGAGACGAGCGCCCTCGAGAACGGCTCGTTCGACCTCACCACGCCCGCCAAGGTGGTGAAGGTGGCCGCTGCGCTCGAGAAGGTCGACAACGCGAAGATTCGCGCACGCGTGAAAAAGGCCGACCTCGAAGAGCTCCGTGAGGAAGAAGAGGTCGACGAGGAGCACACGCTCGAGGAGTCGGAAGATCCCGCGCGCGAGATCGTCACCGACCTCGAGGGCCTCAAGACCTTCTTCGCCGCCGCGGTGAAGGCCAACAAGGGCATGGTCATCTACACCGAGTAGGCGCTCGGTTCAGCTCGCGAACACGGCCTCGAGGGACGCCTCGGTGACGCCGGGGGGGCGCACAATAGAACGCGTTCCCGTTCGAGAGCTCGTGGCGATCGCCCGGGACGAGATCGTGTGCGCGAAAGGGCCCGCGCGCGTGTTTTGGCCGGCGCTGCATACGACGAGATTACGGCTGCGCGCGGCGCGTGTCGAACGACCACGAGGCACCGCGGGGACGGTCGCTTTTTCGAGGCCGCGGGCGGGGTCCGAGGCGGCACCTGACCGGTCGCGCAGGGGTCCGTCACAAGCTGGTCACGTGGGCCCGGAAACTCGCGGTCTTTCGCCCGTTTGGGCCCGTTCCGAGCTATGACCCGTGGCCTCGAAATGACCCCTGTCGCGATTGTCGGTGAAGGCTGCGTTCTCCCCGGTGCTCTCTCTCCGGAGGCGCTCTGGGATCTCGTGTCGAACAAGCGCTCGGCGATCACGCCGACGAGCCCCACGCTGTGGCGCCTCGACGCGGGTGCCGATCGCGACAAGCTCGCGCAAGAGATCGTGAGCGAGACCGGCGGTTACGTGCACGGCTTCGCGTTCGATCCCTCGGGTTTTTCCCTCGATCCGAGCGCGTTCGCCGGCCTCGACGAGGTGTTCCTCTACACGCTCTCCGCCGCGAAGGACGCGCTCCTCCGCGCAGGGATCGATCCGAAAGCGGCGAACCCGCGCGGCGCGGTGATCCTCGGGAACCTCTCGTACCCTACGCCGGGGCTCGTCTCGCTCGCGCTCTCGACGTGGAAAAACGGCGGCGCCCACGACGGCGAAGAGAACCCGAAGAACCGCTACATGTCCGGGCTCCCGGCGCACCTCGTCGCGAAGGCGGTCGGTTTCTCGGGCGGCGCGTTCGCGCTCGACGCGGCGTGTGCTTCGTCGCTCTACGCGGTGAAGCTCGCGTGCGATCGTTTGAACGACGGCGCGTGCGACGTGGCCCTCGCCGGCGGCGTGAACCACGCCGACGATCTGTTCCTTCACGGCGGTTTTTCGGCGCTTCGGGCGCTCTCGCCCACAGGTCAAAGCCGCCCGTTCCATCACGACGCCGATGGGCTCGTGCCGGCGCAAGGCGCCGCGATGCTCGTGCTCATGCGCCTCGCCGACGCGGTCGCGCAGGGCAAGAACATCCTCGGTGTCATTCGCGGGATCGGCCTCTCGAACGACGGCAAGAGCCGCGGCCTCATGGTGCCGACCGAAGAGGCACAAGTCCGCGCGATGCGCTCGGCGTACGCGATCTCGGGCGTATCCCCCGACGCGATCTCGCTCGTGGAATGCCACGCCACCGGCACCGTGGTCGGCGACGGCGCCGAGCTCCGCAGCATGCGCGAGGTGTTCGGCACGCGAGGGCTCGCGATCGGCTCGATCAAGTCGAACATGGGGCACCTCATCACGGCCTCGGGTGGCGCCGGAATCATCAAGGTTCTCGCGGCGATGCGAAACAAGGTGCGGCCCCCTACCCTCCACGCGGAGGTGCCCAACGCGGAGCTCCACGACGGCGCGTTTCGTGTGCTTCACGAGGCCGAGCCGTGGCCGAGCGAAGGCCCTCGTCGCGCCGCGATCAGCAACTTCGGCTTCGGCGGAAACAACGCCCACATCGTGCTCGAGGAGTGGCAAGGACAGCCCGAGCTCCTCGCCGCGCGCAGCGTCGAAAAGCGCACCGATCACTCCGTCGCCGTCGTGGCGCAGTCCGTGCGCACCGGCTCGTCGAAAGACGCCGCAGGCCTCGTCGACGCGTTCTTCACGTCGGATCCGGCGCAAGGTCCGTCGCTCACCGCCGAGACTCCCTGCGACACGATTTCGATCGAAGCGGCGGGCCTCCGTTTCCCGCCGAGCGATCTTCGCGCCGCGCTCTCGCAGCAACTGCTCCTCCTCGCCGCGGCAGAGGATCTCGAGAGCGTGCTCGCGAAGCTGGGGGGTGAGCGCACGAGCATCTTCGTCGGCATGCAGACCGACGCGGAGGTCTCCCGTCACGCGATTCGTTGGTGCGGCGAGCGGCCCTGGGTGGGCGCGATTTCCCCTGCCCTCGCGAACGAGGGCCTCACTGGCGCCGCCGTCATCGGGTGCATGCCGAACATCGTCGCCAATCGTTTGAGCCACCAGCTCGACCTCCGCGGTCCGAGCTTCTCCGTCTCGAGCGAAGAGCTCTCCGGCAACATGGCGCTCGAGCTCGGCCTCCGCGCGCTCCGTCACGGCGAGATCGACGCCGCGGTCATCGGCGCGGTCGACCTCTCGTGCGAGCCGGTGGCGCGCGCGGCGGGTCGCGAGGCCCTCTCCCTCGGGCGCAACGTGCCTGGCGACGCGGCGGTGCTCATGGTCCTCAAGCGCCACGCGGACGCGCTCCGCGACGGCGACACCGTGCTCGCGATCATCGGCGCGAGCGACACGAGCCACGCCTCTTCCGGCGACGCGCTCGTCGTCACCGCGAACGACGAGAACCCCGGCCTCTCCGCGAAGCTCGGCCACGCCCACGCCGCTTCGGGTCTCCTCCACGTGGCCGCCGCGGTCGAAGCGTGCGCCCATCGCGCGCTCCCCTCACGCGCCGGAGCGATGCCGTGGCTGCCCTCCTCGGGCGGCGAAAAACCGAGCCGAAACGCCTACGTGCACGTCACGAGCACCTCGGGGGAGAGCGCGTCGGTCTCGCTCCACGCGCCGTTCCAAGGGGCCGGCGTCCCGCTCTTCCTCGGGCCGCGGCCCGCGATTCGCGTGTATTCTGCATCTACGCGCGAGGGCCTCCTCGCCGCGCTCGCGGAGCGCCGAGACTCTACCCTGCGCGAAGGCGCGAGCGCCGACACCTACCGTGTCGCGATCACGGCGGAGGACGAGGCCACCCTCGACGCGCGGATCGACCACGCGGCGACGTTGATCCGCGCGATGCTCGAAGAGACGCGGGTGGGGTTCGCCATCCTCGACGACGGCATCTACTTCGGCAACGTCGCTCCCTCGGGAGAGCTCTCGTTCGTTTACACCGGAGCGGCGGGCGCGTATCCGCACATGGGCCGTGATCTCGCGCTCGGGATGCCGGACTTGGTCGACAGCTTCGCCGGCCGCGCGCGCTCGGTGCGCGACGCGGCGGGGTGGGTCTACACCGACGATCCCACCTTCGAGTCGACCCCGATGGACAAGCTCTGGGGCGCTTCGTACCTCGCCCAGCTTCACACCGAGCTCACGCGAAAGGCGATGAATCTCAAGCCCACGGCGATCATCGGGTATTGCTCCGGCGAGACGAACTCGCTCTTCGCGCTCGACGCGTGGGACGATCTCGATGGCTTCCGGCGCGACGTGTCGGAGTCGCACGTGTACGACCGCGAGCTCTGCGGCGAGCTCTTGTGCCTCCGAAGCGCGTGGCAGCTCGATCCCGAGACGCCGGCGGAGTGGTCCACCTGGCGCATCCGCGCCAACGCGACCGACGTGGAAGCGGCGCTCGCGAACGAAGAGCGGGTTCACCTCGTCATCATCAACGCGGCGCAAGACGTGGTCATCGCCGGCGATCCGGCCGGGTGCGCGCGGGTGGGCGCGGTGTTCGGTCGCAAGGCGCAGCGCACCCTCGGCTACGACTTCATCATGCACTGCCGCGAGGCGCGCGAGTTCGAGAGCCGCTGGCGCGCGCTCCACACCCGCCCCACGAAGCCCGTCCCGGGGGTGCGTTTTTATACCCACTCCACCCTCGGTAGCTACGAGGCCACCACCGAGACGGTCGCCAACGCGCTCACCGGCCAAGCGATGAACCGGGTGAATTTCCCTGCTCTCGTCGAAAAAGCGTACGCCGATGGGGTGCGCGTGTTCATCGAGCACGGGCCGCACGCGGGCTGCACGAAGTGGATCTCGGACACCCTCGGCGATCGAGAGCACCTCGCGATCGCGCTCGATCGTTTCGGTCACTCGTCGCTCTTCCAAGGCATCGAGTGCGCGGCGAAGCTCTTCGCGGCGGGGGTGCCGGTCTCACTCGCCACGATCACGGAGGCGCTCGCGCCGCGCGCTCACGGGCCCCTGCCGAAGCCGCGCTCGCTGCGGATCACGGTGCCGGCGCACCCCGAGCCGGTCGCCCCCGCGCCACCGCGGATCGCGCGGGCCACGTCTACCCGAATGAACCTCCTCGAGCCGAGGATCACCGTGACCCCGCGCGAGGCGGAGGTGCTCCCCGCTGCACCGTGGCTCGCGAGCGTGCTCGGCATGCCCGCGGTCGTGATCGCCGCGGAAAACAGCTCGGTTTCTTCACAGGTCGTCGCCGCACCGAGCGCACGTCCGATCGCGGTGGCAGCGGTCGCCGTCGCGCCGGCGCCGAGGTCCGAGCCTCCCGCGCCGCCTTCGTTCGTTCCCAACTCGGCCCCCGAGACGCCGTTCGCGCCGTCTCCTGCGTTCGCATCGCAACCCCTCACGGAAGCTCCCCTCATGTCGTCCTCGCCCCCCGATCGTTTCGCCGCCCACGCGCCCGCTCCCTCGACGTCTCTCGACGCGCTCACCGCGCACCACGAGCACCTCGCCGAGCTTCATCGCGCGTTCCTTCGGCAACAGGTCGCGGTGCAGTCGCACTTCGTGAACGTGACGATGGCGCCGCTGAACGCGCTCGTCACCCAAGCTCCGGCGCAAGGCTACGACGCGCCGCACGCGAGCCTCCCGGAGGCCCTCCGGAGCGAACGAGAGGCCACTTACGCGGCCCCGCAGGCACTCGCCGCTGCAGCCGCTCCTGCCGAAATCGCGAATGCTGCCGTGTACGTAGCGCCTCCCGCGCCTACCCCGATCGTCGCGCCAGCTCCCACGCCGAAGCCCGCCACGAACGGCGCTCACGCGAAGAACGGGACCAACGGATCACACGCGATCGCGGTGCCCACGCCTGCCGCTCGCGTCGAGACGATCGCGGCGCCGGTCGCGAAGACCACGAAGCCGCTCGGTCCGACCAAGGTGGCTCCGCAGCGAAAGCCGACCGGGCTCGCGCTCGATCGCAAAGGCCTCGAGGTCCACTCGTCCGGCAAGATCTCCGAGATCTTCGGGCCCCTCTTCGCACAGCAAGACGGCTACGCGCGCCAAGTGCGCATGCCGGAGCCGCCGCTCCTCCTCGCCGATCGCGTCCTCGGGATCGAGGGCGAGCCCGGAACGATGGGCACCGGCACGGTGTGGACCGAGACCGACGTGACGGAGAGCTCCTGGTATCTCCACGAGGGCCGCATGCCGGCCGGCATCATGGTGGAGTCCGGCCAAGCCGACCTCTTGCTCATCTCGTGGCTCGGCGCCGACTTCGAGAACAAGGGCGATCGGGTGTATCGCCTCCTCGGTTGCGAGCTGAAGAGCCACGGGCCACTGCCCACGATCGGCGACACCCTTCACTACGAGATATCGGTCGATGGGCACGCCGAGCAAAACGGCATTCGCCTCTTTTTCTTCCACTACAACTGCTGGGTCAACGGCGAGCTTCGCATGAGCGTGCGGAGCGGCCAGGCCGGGTTTTTCACCTACGACGAGCTCGCCGGCTCGGCCGGTGTGCTCTGGTCGGCCGAGACCTCGGAGCCGAAAAAAGACGCGCGCCTCGATCCGCCCGTCGCGATCACCACGAAACGAAGCCTCTCCAAAGACGAAGTGGGCATGCTCGCGCAGGGGCGCATTCACGAGGTGTTCGGACCCGAGTTCGCGCGCGCCGACACCCACACCCGCACTCCCGTGTTCGCCGGCGACAAGATGCGCCTCCTCGACGAGGTGGAGGTGTTCGAGCCGCAGGGCGGGCCCTGGAAGCGCGGTTATTTGCGCGCCAAGCTGCACCTCTCGCCCGACGCGTGGTTCTTCCAGGGCCACTTCAAGAACGACCCCTGCATGCCCGGCACGCTCATGCTCGAGGGCGGTCTTCAGGCGATGCAAATCCTGATGACCGGGCTCGGACACACGCTCGATCACGACGGCTCGCGCTTCGAGCCGATGCCAGAGCAGAACTACAGCCTCCGTTGCCGCGGACAGGCGATCCCGAGCTCCAAAGAGGTGGTCTACGAGATCTTCGTCGAGGAGATTCACGGTGGCGCGGAGCCCGTCGTGTTCGCCGAGATCATGGGCTCGGTCGACGGGCGCAAGGCGTTCCACTGCAAGCGCATGGCGCTTCGGCTCGTGCCGGCGTGGCCGCTCGACGCGGGCCGCATGAAGGTGGAAATGCCCCGCGACGACAAACCGGTCGCGATCGTGGACGGGTTCAAGTTCGATTATGCGTCGCTCCTCGCCTGCGCCTGGGGCCGCCCGTCGGAGGCGTTCGGCCCGATGTACGCGCGCTTCGATAGCCCACGACGGGTCGCGCGTTTGCCCGGGCCCCCGTACCACTTCATGTCGCGCGTGCCGCGGGTGGAGGGCAAAATCGGCGGGCTCGAGGTCGGCAGTGTCGCCGTCATCGACTACGACGTGCCGCGCGGAGAGTGGTACTTCCCGCTCAACGCCGCCGACGCGATGCCCTTCGCCATCATGCTCGAGACCGCGCTCCAGCCCTGCGGTTGGCTCGCGTCTTACGCCGGTGGCGCCCTCGCCGCGGAGGAGAACCTCTACTTCCGCAACCTCGACGGAACCGGCACGCAGCACCGCGAAATCACGGACGATATTGGCACTCTCGCGGTGACGACCAAGCTCACGAGCGTGTCCGAGTCGGACGGGATCGTGATCATGGGCTTCGACGTGAAGATGCACGCCGGCGCGGAGGAGATTTACACGCTGAAGACCGTGTTCGGCTTCTTCCCCGGCGACACGATGAAGAACCAGCTCGGCCTCCCCACCACCACCGAGCAGCGCGCCGCCCTCGGCGATCCGAGCGACGCGTTCGTCGATCTCACGAGCTACCCCGCGCGCTACTTCGGGAGCACCCTTCGCCTCGGCAAGGAAGACATGCTCATGATCGAGCGCATCACCGGCCTCTGGCTCACCGGGGAAAAGGCTGGCAAAGCGGGCATCGGCCGCATTCGCGCAGAGAAGAGCATCGTCGCCAAACAGTGGTTCTTCAAAGCCCACTTCTATCAAGATCCGGTTCAGCCCGGCTCCCTCGGTATCGAGGCGATGCTCCAGGCGCTGCAAGCGCTCGCGATCGATCTCGGCGCCGGCGAGGGCATCACGAATCCTCGTTTCGAGACGCAGGCCTCCGGCGTCGCGATGTCGTGGAAGTACCGCGGACAAGTGATCCCCGAGAACGACACCGTCGTCGTCGACATCACCGCGACCGAAATTCGACGCGAGAACGGCGCTGTCACCGTCATTGGCGGCGGCTCGCTCTGGGTCGACGGCAAACGCATTTACGAAGCGAAGGGGCTCGCCGTTCGTGTCTTGCCAGGTACCTGAGCCGTCGATTCCCGTCATGCCGGAGCCGTTCGTGCTCTCCCCGTCGCTCTTCCCCGAGGGCGTGGTGGTGCGCGCGCTTCGGCTCGGCGAGCCGACCGAGGCCACTCTCGCTGCGTTCGGTGACGTGGCCCTCCCCGAGCGTCTGAAGACCGCGATCATCGAGCGGCGGGTGCACTTCCTCGCCGGGCGCCACTGCGCTCGAGAGGCCATGCGTGCGCTCGCCCCGGAGTACGCCACGATGGCGATTCCGATCGGCGAAAACCGAGAGCCCATCTGGCCCTTCGGCATCCGCGGCAGCATCAGCCATACCAAGAGGTATGCCGCCGCCGCGGTGTCGCACATGAGCCTCGTGCACGGCATTGGCATCGACGTGGAGCGCTGGATGAAGCCCGAAGCTCCCACGAAGCTCGGCGCCCACATCACCCTCCCCGACGAGCTCGCGCCTCTCGTAGAGGCGTCGGGCCTCACGGCGAGCGAGGTGCTGACCATCGTTTTCTCCGCGAAAGAGAGCCTCTTCAAGGCCCTTTACGGCGGGGTCGGTCGCTACTTTGGATTCCACGACGCGCGCATCACGCGCCTCGACAATGGCACTTTCGAGGGTCGGCTCGAGAACAGCCTCACGTTCGATTTGAAGGCTGGTTTCCCCTTCGAGGGGCGACTCGCGAGAGTGGAGAGCGGGGTCGTGACGGCGATCGTCTGGACTCGTGCCTAGCAGCGACCAGGTTGAATCCCGTCCTTCGTCAGCGACTTCCAAGCGTCGGCCCTCGTCACGGACTTCCAAGCGTCGGCCCTCGCCAGGGACTTCTAAGGGTCGGCCCTCGTCAGGGACTTCCAAGGGTGGTCCCTCGTCACGGACTTCCAAGGGTCGTCGGCTTTCGACCCGAGCGGCGCTCGATCGCCGTGATGCCGCGAGAGCGATCGACGCCATCTTCGATCATGGAGGACGCGTGGACACCCCGCCCGGCAAGCTCTCAACGGGAGTCACGACGCGCATCGGAAGACGGGCGTCGCTCTGCAGAACCGAAGTCAGGCCTTCGAAAGGCGACGAGCGCGGGAGGCACTCGGCCTCACCGCGCTCGCGTTCACGTCGTGGAGATCAGAGCTTCGCGGGCTTGATTCCAGCCTTCGTGGCGGTGTCGCAGCCGGTGACGACCGAGGTCGGCTTGCCGCCGTGCTTCAGGATCTTGAACTCGACGCGGCGGTTCGTCTCGTGCGCCGCGGGGGTGTCGCCCTGCTCGATGGGGCAGTACTCGCCGTAACCCGCCGCGACGAGGCGGTTCTTCTCGACGCCGCGCTTGACGAGCGCGTCGACGACGGACTTCGCGCGGTTCGACGTGAGGGTCACGTTCTGCTTGGCGTCGCCCTGGTGATCGGCGTGGCCCTCGACCTCGACCACTTCGATGTCTTTGTGGGTCTTCATGACCTCGGCAACCTTGTCGAGGATCGGATCGTCGGCCGCGTCGAGCTTGGCATTGCCCTGCTCGAAGAGGATCTTGCCGTGGACCTTGATGTCCTCACCGACGAGCTCGGCGAGCTGCTGCTCGGGGCAACCCTTCTTCGCGGCGGTGGGGCTGCCGGCCTGATCGGGGCACTGGTCGTCCGCGTCGGGGACGCCGTCGCTGTCTTTGTCCGCGGGAGCAGCGGCGGTGACCGGCGGGGTGGGCGCGGCGGGGACGGGCGGCGTCTGGTTGAGCGCGCCACCGGCGTTGAAAGACGCTCCACCGCCGCAAGCGGCAAGGAGAAGACAGGTGAACGGAAGAAGCAGAGCCTTGCGCATTGGGAATTCGTCTCCGAAAGGTGATGTTGGCCCGAGAGACCTGCCTATCGGCGCCGGGCAGTCGCCGAAGGTGAACATGAGGTCCTCGGGTAGAGAGAGTGCTCGGTCACGAGCCCCCCGCTTCGCCCGAAGCTAGGCCGGCAGAGTACACCGAGCCTCGCTCGCGGTGTCATCGCTGTTTTCACAGGGTATGCAGATGTCCAGGTCTCCCACCTTGGAGCCCCCGACGCTCTCCGCAGGCGCTTGCCTCACGACGCTCCGCAGGCGCTGCCTCACGACGCTCCGCAGGCGCTTGCCTCACGACGCTCCGCAGGCGCTGCCTCACGACGCTCCGCAGGCGCTTGCCTCGCGACGCTCCGCAGGCGCTTGCCTCACGACGCTCCGCAGGCGCTGCCTCACGACGCTCCGCAGGCGCGTGCCTCACGACGCTCCGGAGGCGCGTGCCTCCGAAGAAAGCTGGGAACCCTTTCCGAGGGTCGTCGTGGAAACGACAGAAGCCGAAATCACGGCGCTACCCCATGCTGGCCCTCATGCCCGATTCCACCGATCTGCCCGGAGCGCCGCCCCGCGGTGAGCTCTCTCGTCTGATCGAGCAAGATCCTCTCGCGTTCCGTGCCTTCGTGGTGAAGCACCAACGCCAGGTTTTTGCGCTGCTTTCTCGTATTTTGGGACGCGGACCGCACGTGGAGGATTTGGCGCAGGAGACGTTCCTTCGCGCGTTCCGTGCGCTCCCCACCTTCGATCCGAACGGCGCTGCGAAGGTGTCTACCTGGCTCCTCACGATCGCGACGCGGATCGCGCTCGACGAGCGCAAAAGACGGCGCCCGGACGCCCCGTCGGAAGACGACCCCGACGCACAGTCGACCGAAGCGACCCCCTTTCACGACCGCGCGCGCACGGAGCTTCGGTCCGCGATCGAACGCGCCGCGCAGGCGCTACCCGATGATCAATGCGGCGCGCTCGTGCTCGCCGAGTGGCACGGCCTCTCCCTCGCGGAGGTGGGCGACGCGCTCGGGGTGCCCGAAGCGACGGCGAAGACACGCGTGTATCGTGCACGCGAAAAAATGAAGGAGAGCCTGCGCGCCTTCTCTCCCCGCTCGGAGGCCCAATCATGAGCGACCGCAAAGACCACGACCTCGACCTCTCCGCGTGGGACGCCGAAGAACCCAGCGCGGACTTCGCCGAACGCGTCGTCCTCGCCGCGCAGCGAGAAAAAGCAGCTTCGACCCCGACTGGCGCCGCACCGACAGCGGACGACGCGGCGGGCGACGTGACACGACCGAGCACCGCCAGCCGCGAAGAGCGGAGCACGCGGGCGCTCAGAAGCTTGCCTTCTGCTTCGGCACGATCGCTCGGGAAGAGGCGAGCTACGTGGGCTATCGCGAGCGTCGCCGTAGGGCTCGCCGCGAGCGCGATCTTCCACTTTGCGCAGCGAGCGCCGTCGCACGGCGAGATCACCGCGGAGACGCGCACCGAGGTGCAGATCGGCGACCGCGCGGTCGCGGTGCTCGAGCCCGGAGCGACGGTGAAGTGGGACGGCGACGCGGTGGATCAGCGCGCCGGCAATGTCTTCTATCGGGTCGAGCGCGGCGGCGGATTCCGCGTGCACACCCAGCAGGGCGACGTCGACGTGCAAGGCACGTGTTTCAGGGTGGACGTGAAGGCAAGCGAGAGGAACGACGACATGACGACGCGCGATTGGAAAGTAGGGGGCACGGGAGCCCTCGTGGCGACTCTGATGCTGGTCTCGGTTTACGAGGGAAAAGTAGCGGTTTCGCACGCCCAAGAGCGCGCGACCCTCGCCGCGGGTGACTCCGCGACCGTCACGAGCGCGGGCCTCGTGGTGAGCGACGAGACTGCCAAGAACGGGACCACGGGCGGCGGCAACGCGAGCTCGTTCGAGGAGGCGAACAAGAACCTCGTCGGCAGCGTGAGCGACTACAAGAAGAAGCTCGAGACGATCGAGACGCAGAAGAAGGACCTCGAGCAGAAGCTCGCGGCGGCGGAGGAGAAGCTCGCGATCGACAAACGCGGCGGCGACGCGGCTCCGACCAAGAACGACTTCGATCTTTCACAGGACGATCTCGTCGCCCTCGCGAAGGAGGGCACCATGAAGTACCGCCAGCCCTGCACGAAGCCGAACTACCGACCCGACGCAGAGACGCTGCAAAAGCTCGGCCTCGCACCCCAAGACGGCGAGACCATCGCGGCGGCCTACAAAAGGATCGGCGAGTGGCGCGAGACCCACATTCGCCCCATGTGCCAAGAGGCGGTCGGGAAGAGCGAGCTATCCGAGAAAATGCCCGTCGATGCGTGTCTGCACCTCGTCTCCGACTACCTCGGCGCGACCGACCCGAAGGCAAGGCAGGATGCACAACAGCTCGCCGTCGACATTCGCGCCGGCCTCAAGCCCGCCCCCGCCGCTGGCGAAAAGACCCCCGTCCTCACGAGGATGATGCTCGCGACGACGCAGCAAATGAAGGTGTTCGAGGACGAGCTCGCGAAGACCTTCGGCCCCGAAGAAGCCCACCGGATCGCGTACGCCGACGGCCTCTGCATGGGCCACAGCACGTGGGGCGGCGGCAAGAAGTGACGAACCAACCGTGCCAGCCGGGAGAGCGAAGCTCGCACGGGGGGAACGATGGACCGTGGGGAGGGAGGTCCGAAGGACCGAC
>JAAFHV010000073.1 GCA_013297655.1 Myxococcales bacterium
CCGGCTTCGGTCCCCCCGGCGGCGGCTTCCCGCCCCCCGGCGGCCCGATGATGCCCGGCGCGGGTGGTGACGTGAACACCACCCTCCCGATCATCCTCGGCGTCCTGTCGTGCCTTTGCTGCGGCTGGTTCATCGGCCTCATCCTCGGCATCATCGCGATCGTGATGGCGGTGCAAGCCGGCAACGCGAAGAACATGGGCGACATCGAAGGTGCGCGGAGCAAGGCCAAGACCGCGACGATCCTCGCCTCCGTCGGTCTCGGTATCGGCATCCTGCTCGACATCATCGGCGGCGTGATCCAGAACATGTAAGTCGCGCCCCGCGGCTTCGAGAAGAACGCTCGCTCCTCCAGGGGCGAGCGTTTCTCTTTTGGCGCGCCGCGCCGAAATCGTCAGCACATCCAGGCAGATCGGAAGGCCGTGCGCGTGTCACGAGCTCACGGCTTCGCGGCGCGGATCCTCGCGAGCACGGCGCGCGCGGTACCGGTGCGCCCATCGGACGAAGCAGATGCCTCGAGCCTCCGCTCGCGCAGGCTCTCCTCGTAGGCCTCTCGGCGACCGGCCTCGTCGAGATCGAAGAACGCGGGAGACCACACGATCTCGCCCGTGGCGCGCGACTCACGGTAGGCGCCCGCGGCAGCGGCGACGAGGGCTTCCTTTTCTTCCTCCGTCACGCGCCACCTCCCGCGGGTGAAAACGAGAGGTCGATGCCCTTGGCGCGCAGGCACTCGTAGAGCGCACGCTTTGCGCGAGTCACGTTCTGGAGGAACGTGTTGCGACGCATCGTGAGCCTCTCCGCGAGCGTCTCGTCGGGGACCATTCCGCTGTTTTCGAGCCGCGCGACGATGACCCTTTTCGCCTGCGCGGGCAGCTCTTCGATGCAGTCGTGGGTCGCGGCGCGCAGGAGCACGTCCGGGGCTTCGTCCGTGCGATCGAGCGACGCATGCTCGACCGCTCGTTCGTACGTCTCGGGATCGAACGAGGCCTCGCGGCGCTTGCGGAGCTCGGAGATCGCCACGTTTCGTGCGGTGCGGACCGCGAAGCGCAAGAGGGCATTGGGCCGCCCGTCGGGGACGATCCGACCGGCGGCCTGCCACACACGAAGGAGCGACTCTTGGAGCACCGCCTCGGTGTCGACCACCGCGGCGAACGAGCGGAGCGAGACGCGCACCTCGTGCTCGACGAGGGAGAGCCATGCGCCGAACGCGTCGGCGTCTCCCCGTCGAATTCCGTCGAAGTGAACGTCCGCGTCCATCAGAAGTGCGCCACGAGCGTACGCGTAGAAGAGGCGGTCTCGATTTCGACACCCGTCACGTCCGCCGCGAGCGGGCGCGTCGCGCCGACGAGCTTGCCGACGAAACGAATCATCATCCCGCCGCCGTACGTTCCCTCTGCGGTCGAGAGCGTGCGATCGAGGTCGAGCGCGATCCGTTCGCCGCTCGCGAGGACGAGGAACACGCGCACCTCGCGGATCTCCGTCTCGTCCGCGAGGCGAACCTCGACGACGGCGCGATCCCCGTCGAGCTTGCGAAGCCGCGCGTGGAGCGACGGAGATGCGTCGCTCTCCGCGGCGCCTCCCTTCGCCGACTCCTCACGAAGCTCTTCGCTCTCGTTCGACGCGGGCGGCGGCGGCGGCGCTCCTCGCGATGCCGAGGAGGCGCTCTCTTCCTTTCGCTTCTTCTGCGGGCCGAACACCGCCTTCTTCGCGCGATCGAAGAACGAGTCTCGCGGAGCTTCGCGCTTGGCCTCGGGCGCCCCCTCGTCCGCCGCGACCTTGCGCGCGGCCTTCGGAGGTGCGCCACCGAGCGCTCCCGGTGCACCCGTCGGAGCAGGAGGAGGCGGAGCTGCAGGTGGACGTGCCATCGGCATCGCCATCGACGGAGACGCCACGACGGCGCGCGCGAGGGTCGTCGACGACGCAGGCCTGAGGCCGGCCCCGGTCGCCGACATGCCGAAGGGGAGCGCCTGCGCCACCTCTTCGTGACGCGAGGCCTTCGTCGGATCGACGGTGACCTCCGAGTCGATCGCGACGAACGAGGTTCGTTTCGTCACGATCCCGAACGCGAGCCCGAGACGCTCCGTTTCTTGGTCGGCCTCCTGCGACGAGCCGAAGTCGCCCGCCGCGAGCCGAAGCTCCACGTCGCGCACCGCCTCTCGGCCGTAGAGCGCGCGGACGTGGGGACGCTCGACGCCATCCGGAACCACGCGAATCTCTTGGCGATACTCGCCCTTCGCGGTGCGCCCGGTGAGCACCAAGGTGCCTCCTTCGCGCGGCAGCCGGATCGGGATCAACGAGGGCGCCTCCGCGTGGAGATCTTGGATCTTCTCGATCGCGCACGCGACCTCGAAGAGGCCCGCCGCGGTCGCCCGTTTCACCTCGAGACCGGTGACGAGCGGAGCCCCCGTACGCGCGAGGAGGCGGGTGACGAGCGGCTCGACGTCTTCCCCGACACCACAAATGATCTCGAGCCCACGCCCCGCGCGCGCCGCCGGAGCGAGGAGCGAGCGGTTCACCGCGGAGCCGACGCCGACCGTGTGAACGCGTGCACCATGCACGTTGTCGCGAAAGATCGCGGACACGATCTCGCGCTCGAAGCCGATGAGGCCGTCGGTCACGAGCACGACCTGCGCGCTCCGCCCCGGACGAACGTCACGGAGCGCGCGCAGGATCCCGGTCCGCATCTCTGTGCCTCCGGAGGCACGAAGGCGCGAGAGCCACGCGAGCGCGTCGGCCTTGGTCGCTTTTGTCGCCCGCGAGGGCAACGTCCGGAACGAGCGCGTGTCGTTCGAGAACTCCACCAAGTGGAGCGTGTCCTCGTCGCCGAGGCGATCGACCAGCGCGCTCGCGACGCGGCGCGCTTGTTCGAGTGGCTCCCCGCCCATCGAGCCGCTCGTATCGAGGAGGATCGTGAGATCGCGCGGCGTCGCTTTTCCTGCGGCTTCGGCGGGAGGCACCACCGTCACGAGCGCGTAGGCCGCGTCGTCGCGGTCGTCGACGTGAACCGCAGCGATCGCCGACGCAGCCTCCAGCGCCGCGTCCCAACGCACGACCAGATCGCGATCGAGAGGCGCTTTTCCCTCGCCGCCGAAGCCGACGCGGAACGTGCCGGCGCGGTCTCGTGCGCACTGGAGCGCGTGGGTCGGCGACTCCGGCGAGCGCCCCTCCGGGAGCATGTCGCCGACGTCGAGCACGAGCGACATGCGCGGGGTGACCGCCGAAACCTCCGCGATCGTGACCGTGAGCGCGGCCGCGTCCTCCACGCGTCCGCTCTCGCCGAGGTAGCGCGGCGCGACCGTCATCGGGAAGCGGAGCTCCCACTGTCCCCTCCCCGGCATTGCCTGCGCTTCCAGCGGCGCGATCGCGGCGTAGACGAGCCTCGCGTCGACGGTGATCTTCGCGACGACCGCGGTGTGGGGCGGCACGTTCCCGATCTCTTGCGTGAACACGGTGGTGCGCTCTTCTTCGAGCAGCGCCGCGGTGTGCCCGGACACGATCGCGTCGTCGAAGCGCTCGCGGGCCTTCGCCTTCGTGTCCACCTCGCCCACGATCGTGCGCTCTCCGATCTCGAAGCGAAAGCCGGTGACGGCCGCCTCGTCCGGGAGCGGCAGCTTGTACGTCACGTGGAGCGGGTCGGCGTGCGGGTTCTCGAAGCGCTGCTCGATGACGTAACGAACGATCCCGCCTTCGGCTCGCGCGTGGAGGCGGCAATCGCGGAGCGGGAGGGTTCGAGCGTCGGCGCGCGCGGCGGTGGACGTGACGGATGGGACAGAGAGGGCAGCGAGGTTCGACATGGCAAGGCTCCTTGGTGCGCTCGGCCGACACGTTCGACGTCGGCGCACGCTCCCCCAACGCAGCGAGCCTGGTGGTTGGTGACGTCGCGCGAGTCGTTTTTTTCGACTCGCACAACCCACTGAAATAAAACGGCTATTCGTTCACGCGCGGCCGTAAACGGGTAGCTCGGCGCCCGAAATATCACGCGCGGCCTCGGAGAGCAGGAACGCGATCACCCCTGCGGCGGACGCGGTCGAGACCCAGGTCGTCGGGTCGACGTCGGGCATCGCCTTTCGGTTCGCGGGGGTGTCCATCGTGCTCACCAAGATCGCGTTTACCCGCACGCCGAACGGGAGCACCTCCGCTGCCACCGCGCGGGCGAGGCTCACCGCGGCCGCTTTGCTCGCCGTGTACGCGGCGGAGCCCGCGCCCTGCCACGGGCGCTCCACGTTGCGCGAGCCCACCACCACGACGCTCCCGTTTTTTCGCGCGACCATACCGGGGAGCAAGCTCGCGAACGCGGAGTGCACCGTCATCGTGTTGAGCTCGATCATCGAAGCGAGCGAGCGGTCGCCCTCGTGAAGCGGCGTTCCTCCTGCCCACCCTCCCGCGACGAGCGCGGCGCCGGTCACGGGCCCGCCGCTCTCTTTTTCGAAACGCGCGACGGCGGCGGCGAACGCCTCTGCGCTCGTGTCGGCGAGGCCGAGCGGCACGCCGGACAGCTCCTTCGCGAGGTCGCGGACCGCGTCCTCGGTGCGATCGAGGAGCCCCACCGTGTGCCCACTTTTGGCCAGCGCTCGGGAGAGCTCACGACCCAACGCACCGCCCGCACCCGTGATCAAGGTTCGCATCGGCGGATCCTACGGGCCTCACGAACCCGAGCGTGAGGACAAAGACAAAGGTGCGCGCCGCTTACGGAGCGCTCAGGGCGCCTTCAGCGAACACCGCGCGGGCTGGCGGTAGTCGAAGCCGGCCCCGAGCACGAGGCGCGTCGCCTCACCGCGCGGCAAGACGCGCATCACGGTCCAGCGCTCCGCTTTGCGTCCTTGTTCGATGTCGTAGCCGCGCATGCGCATCTCGAGGCCTTCGAGGCAGACCCGCTGCTCGCCCCAACGCACCCGCGCGAAGAGCGGCCCGCTGTTCTCGGGGCCCTCTTGCGCGCCGTCGAAATGGATCCACTCGTTCGTCACCTGCACCGTGGCGCGGAACCCGGAGGCGTCCGCTTTGCACGCCGGATCGTCGACCGCGACGAGGGTCGACCAGGGCGCGAGCTTGCTCTCTTTGCCCTTCGCTTGGAGGAGGCGCGCCGGATCGCCGATCGACGCGGGCTCGTTGCCGCTCGCGAGGCGAATGACCGCGATCTCACCGTGGGGACCCACCGCGACGGCGTCCGGGTTCGATGGATAGCGGTCGGTGTCTTGGGTTCCCTTGAGCTCGAAGACCTGGGTGAGCGCGCCGCCGCGGAAGAGCTTGTGGACCACGCTCTGCATCCCGTTGCTCGCGAGGATGACGAGCTCGTCGCCGGGCAGCTCGGCAGCAGAAATCGGAGTGAGGCTCGAGTCTTCCGGCAAGAGCGCGACGCGCGGGCCTCCGCCGCGAAACAACGCGACGACGCGATCGCTCGCGAAGAGCATGCCCCCTGGCGACGCGGGGTCGTTCGGCGTGGTGGGGACGGCGCGGTTGAACGTGATGTCGCCCAGCAAATCCTCGAGCGAAATCGAGCTCCCACGCACCGCCGGGGCGATGTCCTGCGCCGTCACGACCCCGGTGCGAATCGTCGCGCTCGGATCGAATGGGAATACGTAGTGAAACGTGTGACGGAACGCGCCGGGGCCGGAGCCGGTGGTGCCGTACGACATCGCGCGCTTCGACTGTTCGTCGCCGTCGCCTCCCTCGCTGCCATTCACGGGGTGCAGCGAGCCGCGGGGGTAGTGGTTCGCGTCGACTCCGCTCGGCAAGAGCACGGCGCCGAGGTCCGGCTCACGGTCGCCGGTCGCGATCGTGCGACCCTTCGACGGCAACGAAGACTCGCACGCGACGATGCGCGGCTTCGCGAACGACGCGACCTCCGCCGGCGGCGGGACCTCGACCTTCTTCATTCCTGGCTTCGGAGGATCCGGGAGGTATCCGACGCGGAGCCACGGCCCGAAGATGCACCCGAGGGTGCCGCACTGGACCGCGTTCGTAGGGCGCTTCACCGTCGTCGACGCGAGATGGGAAGGAGGCGCCGCGATCTCGGTCCAGGCGATGCCGCGGTCGATCGTTTGGAAGATGCGACCTTCCTGGCTCACGCCGATGCCGCGCGCACCGGAAAATCCGTAGATCGCGTTGTCGCCGACGAACGTGCTCGCCTGTGGGGGCCCGGTGACGGGGATCGTGACCGCGCGGCCGCCGTGCCAGCCACGGATCGTTCCGTCGGGCATGAAGGTCCACTCACGATGCACCGCTGTCGCTCCGTAGTACGCCTTGCTCACGTAGCCCTTGAGGGCGGGCGGAAAGTCGGAGTCCGCGAAGGTGCGCACGTCGCCAGTGACAAGATCCGTGATCGTGGGCGGCTTCGCTTGGAGCGCGAGGGAAACGGCTGTTCCGTCGGACCGCGGGACCACGTAGCCGAGCGTCACCGCGGCGCCTCCGTCTGCCGTCGCCGAGCGTTCGACCCAAGACCCCTGCCCGCTCCGAATGCACGCCACGCCGTCGCGCGGCGGGCCCGAGCAAGGCCCTCCGTACGCGAGCGAGCCGTCGTCGCCGACATAAAAAGGCAACGTGCCGGCGAACGATTGCTCCACCTGCGGCGACTTCCCGTAGAGCGTGCCGGAGACCACGAAGCGCTCCGGGTTCACGCCGTGACGGGTGCACAAGAAGAGCGCGTCCTCGGGCGTACGCACGCCCTCGCACTGGGCATCAACGGGAAATTTCCCAGTCTGAACGGAGAGGATGTCGCCGCGACGGAGCGAGATCCGGAAGAGGTCGCCCATGTTCGCGACGAGGCCGACGCCCTCTTCTTCGGCGGGCACGCCGGCACGGACCGCCGTGCGCGCGGGAGACTCTCCCCCGCGCCATCGGGCGTCGCGATCCTTCGCCGGGACCGCGGGCACGCCGTCGACGCGGCCGAGGCGACCGTCGGGTTCGAGGCGCGCGCTCGTGTCTTCTTGGCTCGAAACGTAGATCGCGTCCTCGCGTGGCTCGATCGCGCTCGGGGAGCCCTTGAGCTGCGCCGTCACGTCGCGCCAGGTCTTGCCCGCGTCGGTCGTCGCGAGGAGGCGCGCTGTGTCGGTGAGCACGAGCCCGAGGCCGTCGTCGCGGGTCGCGATCTCGGAGAGGCCGGCTGGCTCCAGCGCCACTCGCTCGCCGGTCCCGATCTTGATCATCCACCTTTGGCCGTCGGAGCTGCGCACGAGCACACGGTCGAAGCCGAAGTCGATCGCGTGGATGTGACCATCGGGGAAGTACGCTAAAGGCTTGAGCTTTCCGTCGAAGCGATCCGCGTGGTAAATCGACGTGTCGTTGTGAAAGAGGATCCCGCCGCCGAGCCTGTGCGGCACCTCGACGGCGGCGGTGAGCGCGCTCTTCGCGACCTCGTTCGAGACCCGCATGTGGCCACCGCTCGCGACGACGCGCACGCCATCGACGAGGAGGCCGGTCTCCGATTTTCCGATCGGGAGCGAGTCGGTGGTGGTGCCGCCCCAGGGCGCGAGCACGTAGGGCGAAGGGTCTTCTTGGACGGCGGCCCCGGCGTCGTCGCTCGCGGGCACGGCGTGGGCGACGGTGGCGGGCTTCTCGTGCGGACCGCACGCGAAGAACGAAGAGAATACGACGGGCCCGAGGGCCGCGAGAGTGGCGAGCACGCGAGGCTTCACGAAGCACCGTTTGGAAGAAGGGGATCGCTCGGCATGGCGGGCTCCGGAGGTGTCGTGACGGCGACGTCGGCCTGCGAAGGAGGAGGTTCCCTCCCCAGCACCCCGAGATACACCGCACGAACGTCCTTCGTCACCGAGTGTACGTGAGCAAAGAGCGCCTGGGCGGCCGATCCGTCGGGCCCGTCGCGCATCCCGAGGCGGCGCGCGAGGAGGGTCATTCCTGCTTTTCCCTCCTCGATCACGGTCCCGGAGGTGCCGGTCGACACCCGGAGGGCCTGCTCGAGCCTCCGGAGGGACCGGTAACCATCGCCGAGCACCGCCGCGTCGTGTGAGTCGAGGACCGCGTGCGCCTCGAGCGCGACGAGGGCCGCTTCCGTGTCCTCGGTCCGCACGTCGTCGTAGTGGCCGTACGTCATTTGGAGATACTGAACGGCGAACTCGACGTCCGCGATTCCGCCGTAGCCCACTTTGAGATCGAGCCGGAGGCGACCTTCGCGTCGTTCGCGACCGAGCTCGTGCTCCATGCGAAGGCGGAGCGCGTGCATTCGGGCCGCCGGCGGCGCACCACGATCGTAGGCCGCTTGGCGCGCGACCGCGATGACCTCCTCGCCAAGGGCGGGATCTCCGGCGACGACACGGGCGCGAAGCAACGCTTGGCGCTCCCAATCGGCCGCCTCCGGATCTTTGCCCGCGCGCTCGGCGTGGTACTTCCGGAAAGCGGAGACAGGCACCACGAGCAGGCCCTGGCTACCAGAAGGACGGAGCCGCGTATCGAGCTCGTAGCCGGGGCCCTCGCCGTGCGGCACGCTCACGAGGCGAAGCACCCGCTGCGCCGTTCGCACGTATTTTTCCGCGATGTCGTCGTCGTCCGTGTCGCGGTAGACGAAGAAAATATCGAGATCGGAGCCGTAGCCGAGCTCACGTCCGCCGAGCTTTCCCATCCCGACCACCACGAGCCCATCGGCGATCCCGCGCTCTTCCCCGGCGGTGCGGAGGGCGCGCTCGAGGCTCTCTTCGGCGAGGGCGGTGAGCACGCGCTGCGCTTCGCGGGAGCCGATCTCCCCGGAGAGCTCGGCGAGGCCCACCTCCATCGTCACCCGCCCCTTCGCGCGACGGAGCGCGCCGACGAGCGCCTCGGCCGGATCGTCGTCGTGCTCGTTCGGGGTCGCGATCTCCTCCGACACCGCAGCCCGCGCGCTCTCCGGAGTGGGCGCGCCGCGGCCGAAAAGAAGCCTATCGACGAGCTCGGGGTGGCCCGAGAGGGCGCCGCCGAGGAACGCGCTCGCCCCGAAGAGACCCACGAGGCGGGAGAGCACGCGGAGATCGTTCGCGAGGAGGCGTACGTAGACGCCCGGTGTCTTGAGACGCGAGAAGAACGCGCCGAGGAGCCGAGAGGCTTGCTCTGGATCGGCGGCCTCCGCGAGCGCGCGCACCGTCTCTCGTGCGACGGCGGGAAAGTCGTCGCGTGTCTTCGATCCGAGCGGATCCTCGGGCCTCTTCGCGAGCGCGAGCAGGTGGCGCGGCGAATCCGGAGCGAGGCCGAAGCCGGTCGGAAGCGCCTCGCGCACGCGCTCTTCTTCGCCGCTGTCGAGCGCGACGAAGAGCTTGACGATTTCGGTCGGTGTCTCGTCGGCGCCCTCGACCACGATCGAGGCGAGCCGCTTCGCGACCGTGCCGCGCACCTTCGCGAGGTCGGCCAAGAACGCGTCGTCGGAAGCAAACCCGAGGCTCCGCGCGATGTCGGAGAGCACCTCTCCGCGAGGCAAATCGTGGGTATGGAGGCCGGTCGCGTTTTGGATTCGGTGCTCGATGCGACGGAGGGCAAGGTACCCGTCACGCACGTCGCGCGCTTCGCGCTCCGTCACGAGGCCGCGCGACCGCAGACGCAAGAGAGCGTCGAGGGTGCCTTGTGCGCGAAGCGACGGATCCTTGCCCCCCCAAATGAGCTGGAGCGATTGCACGAAGAACTCGGCCTCGCGGATCCCGCCGACGCCGTGCTTCAAGTCACGATCCGGATCGTTCGAGAGCTCGGCGCGCGACCGGACCACGAGCTCGGCCATCTCGGCCGCGATGCCGGGCCGCACCACCCGGCGCCACACGAACGGCGTGAGCGCCTCGAGCACCCGCGCCCCGAACGCGAGATCGCCCGCGATCGGCCGCGCGCGGAGCAGCGCCGCGCGCTCCCACGTGCGTCCCCACGTCTCGTAATAACGCTCCGCCGCGGCGAGCGCGTTCACGAGCGGTCCGCGCGATCCCTCGGGGCGAAGGCGCAAATCCACGCGCCACACGACGCCGTCGGCGGTCGCGTCGTCGAGGGTCGACGTCATGCGCTGAGTAACCCGAACGTAGAGCTCGTGAAGCGTGACGTCTGCCTCTTTGCCGTCCTTCACCACCGCGCCGTCGTCGGTCTCGTAGAACGGCAAGAGGTCCACGTCGCTTCCGGCGTTGAGCTCGTAGCCGCCGAGCTTTCCCATCCCGAGCACCACGTAACCGCAAGGCGTTCCCTGCGCGGTCATCGGCTCGCCGAAACGCGCCTTCGCCCACGCGAGCGCCTCGTCGAGCGCGGTGCCGACCACACGATCGGCGAGGTCGGACAGCTCGCGGGCGGCCACGTCGACGTCGCCCCACGTGGGGAAGAGCTCCCGCGCGGCGATGCGCATCTTCTCGCGCCGCGCGAAGATTCGGAGCCCGCGGCGAACGGCCTCCGCGTCGCCGAGGTCGGGACAATACTCGCGAGCCAACCTATCGTAACCTTTCACATTTCTGCGAACTTTAAGGCCCGAGCGCGCGATCGCGACGAGGTCCTCTGGGTGCGCCTCGAGCGCGCGCCGGTACGCGGGATACGCGGTCGCGAGGAGGGCGCCGAGCATGCACGTGTCGTCGGTCGCGGGCAGGTTGCGATCGCGCAGCATCGCGCCGACCTCGAGCTTCGTGCGGGCGATCGTGTCTCCCGCGCGTTCCAGGAGCGGATTCTTCGGCCACGCCATTCGGTGGAGTCTACACGCCCTCGTTTGGGGCCGCGCCGGTCTCGCATTGCCGAATGCCGCGCCCTGGCCTAGACGGGGCGCCATGTTTCAGCCGGTGCTCCTCGGCGTCGTGGTGCTCGTGGTGGCGATCGCGACCTACTTCGGGTTCCTGCCCGCGCGCGCCGGGAGCCCGTCGCTCTTCCTCGTCATCGGCTTGCCGAACGTGCTCCTCGCGACGTTCGCCGTCGTGCGGGCCAAGCGCGACGGCGTGTTGAAAGAGTGGTTCGGCGTGCGCGGGGGCGACTTCTCGATTGGCTTCCTGACCGCAGCGGCGCTCTTCGCGGGCACGTGGGCGTTCACGAAGGCGTTCATCCCGGTCGGCTCGCCGCGCGACGCATGGCTCGCGCGCATCTACCTGCAGACGGGTGATCCAGCGAAGCTCCGCGCCCACGTCGCGCTCATGGTGATCGGCCTCGTCGGAATGGCCATTTGCGAAGAGATCATCTGGCGCGGGCTCGTGGTCTCGCTCCTCGAGGAGAAGGTCGGCTCGCGTCGCGCGTGGCTCTATGCGCCGGTGCTCTACGCCGTCGCGCACCTCCCCGCGGCGTTCGCGCTCGCCGATCCGAAGGCGGGGCCGAACCCCCTCTTGCCGCTCGCGGCGCTCGGGTGTGGGTTCCTCTGGAGCTTTCTCGCACGGAAGCTCGGCCGCCTCACGCCCGGAATTTTCTCGCACGGTCTCTTCCTCTGGTGCGTCGTGATGATGTTCCGGATGTGGGGCCCTTCCGTCTGAGAGCCGAGCGCGTCGCTTCTGCGAGCAATCTCGCGGGGCTCGCGTCGCGCGCCGCTCCCGATTCCGTGACCGAGACCGCCCGCGTGGTGTCCGCGTCGGCGCGGCGGGCGGCGCCGAGAGTGCTCGCTAATTTCGCGGGGCGTACTTAGCTTCGCGCTCGAGGGAGACATTCATGGCCAAGTTCCAACTCGGCGAAGCCGGCTCCGGCCTTCGTCGCATCGTGATCTTCGTGGGTCTTTTGCTCGTGGTCTCGTTCCTCGGCTGCTCGATGACGAAGCGCGTGGACGCCGGGCACGTGGGCATCCGCGTGAAGCTCGCCGGCGACAACCGCGGCGTTCAAGACATGGAGCTGAAGACGGGCTGGGTCTTCTACAACCCGATGTTCGAACAAATCGTGCTCTTCCCCACCAGCGTGCAAAACGTGGTGTGGACGCAGAGCGCGCACGAGGGAGCCACCGCCCACGACGAGAGCATCACGTTCTCCTCGTCCGAAGGCGTGAACGTGAACGGCGACATCGGCCTCTCGTTCCACATCGATCCGCCGCTCGCGCCGAAGCTCTACGCCCGGTTCCGGCAGAACGACATGATCGTGCTCGCCAACGGCTACATGCGGAACGTGATCCGCGAGGCCTTCAACGAGGTCACCTCCACCATGCAGGTGCAAGACATCTACGGCGCCGGCAAGTCCAAGATGCTGAACGACGTGCAAAAGAAGGTGCGCGACATCCTCGGCAAGGACGGCATCATGATCGATCAGCTCACGATCAACGGCGCCCTCCGCCTCCCCGAGAACGTGGCGCAGGCGATCAACCGCGCGATGGAAGCGACGCAGAACGCGATCCAAAGCGAGAACCGCGTCCGCCAAGTTCGCGCCGAGGCCGACCAGGCCGTCACTCAGGCCACTGGCGCCGCCGAGGCCACGCGCCAAAAGGCCCAAGGCGAGGCCGACTCCATCCTCATTCGGGCGCGCGCGGAGGCGAAGGCGAACGAGATCATCCGCATCAGCGTGTCGCCGACGGTGCTCCAGTACCGCAGCCTCGAGCGCTGGAACGGTCAGCTTCCTATGTATACTGCATCGAATGGGCAGCTCCCGATGATGACGATCGACGCGGCCAAGCTCGGCGGAGGCATGGACGAAGGGGCGCGCCAAAAGCGGTTGAAGGAGCTGCTCGACGAGGCGCCGCCGGCGCTGCACCCGAGCACGAGCGGGGTGAAGCCCAGCGAGCCAGTCGCACCCCCGACACCCCCTCCTGCGACGACCGTGCCCGCCACGCCCGGCGCGAAGGTCCCTTGACGTCGCTCCCTCGACGGCCCGATGCGCGTGCGGCTGGTGCACGTGCATCGATTGCAATCCCGCGTCATTGCCCGTTTTCCCCGCAGAACTACGCCAAGCGTGACGCACGGAGCGTATCTCCAACGAGATATGCAAAATCTCGTGCCGTGCGAGCAGTTCGACTCGCACGCCCGGCCTAGTGTGTTACGTCTCGTGTTGACGAGCGCTTGCGTTGAGCGAGACCGAGAGCCGCCCGAACCATTGCAGTACGTTCGAGCGCCTCGGGGGTGGTTGGGACTCTGCCAATACGGCAACAGCAGCGCGTCGTCGCTCCACTAGAAAGGGCCCCCATGCCGTCCGAGAAACAGACCCAGGAAACCTTCGAGAAGATCGCGAACGACATCCCCGGCTTCATTGCCTGCTCCCTCGTCGATCTCGACTCCGGCATGACGCTCGGAGCCCGCTCCGCCCGTGGCGACTTCGACCTCACCGCCGCGAGCGCCTACAACAGCGAGATGGTGAAGCAGAAGCTCAAGATCATGAAGGCGCTCAACCTTCAGACTCACATCGAGGACATGATCATCACCCTCGGTGACCAGATCCACCTCATCAAGGTGATCAACCCGGGCACGTTCGTTTACCTCGCCGCCGACCGCGCCTCCGCCAACTTGGCGATCGTGCGCAACTCGGTCGCGAAGCACGCCGCCACCCTCGGTTGAGAGGTTCGCGCGCGCGGGGTAGCCTGCCTTCGTGTCGTTTCTCGATCCGGAAGATCACGCCCTCGTCCTGAGAGTCGTGTTCGACGGTCCGCCCGAAGCCGGGAAGACCACGAGCGTGCGTTCCCTCGCGCGTACCTTCGGGCGGCCCGTCGAGACCCCGGCGGAGCACGAGGGCCGCACCGTCTTCTTCGACCGACTCGAGCATCGCGCGGGGATGTTCGAGGGCTCTCCGATTCGTTTGCACATTTTGAGCGTGCCGGGCCAGAAGCGCTGGGCCCGGCGGCGCGCCCACTTGATCGCCGACGCCGACGTGGTCGTGTTCGTCGGTGACACCACCCGCGCCGCGTTCGACGCGACCGTCGCTGCTCTCGCCGAGCTCCGTCGCGAGCTCGACGCGCGCCCCGGGCCGCCTGTCGGCGTCGTGTTTCAAGCGAACAAGCGCGACCGCGCGGACGCCGTCCCGATGGACGTGGTCGCCGAGCGGGTCGGGTCCGAGCGGGTCGCTGTCTTCGAGACGTCTGCCTCCGACGGGGCCGGCGTGCGCGAGGTGCTCGTGTTCGCGGTGAAGCTCGCGCTCGATCGGGTCCGCGCCGGTGCGCCGCTCGATATCGCGCTCGCGGAAGATCCGAGGCTCGCGAGCGCGCTCGAGCTCGAGGCGTTGCTCCGCGGGGTCGAGGGCTCCGCGCTCGACGAATCGCACGCGAGCTCCCCGTCGTGGCCGCCCGCGGGCGGCGCGCGCGCGGCCGACGAGCACGATGGCCTCGTGTGGCCACCAGTGGAGGGCCGCATCTTGCTCGCCGAGGCGACTCGCACCGGAGTCGACCTCCGCGCTGCGACGGGAGGCGATCGTGTGCTCGGGCTCGGCGCCGCTTGGCGGCTTCATTCGAGCGCGGACGCGATCTTCGAGTCCATCGACGACGGCCGCGACGCGCTCGTCGGTTGGGCTCGACTCCATACGAAGGCGCGAGACTTGGTCTCCCCGCGGCGATGCATCGTGCTCTTCGAGACAGCAGACGATCGATGGCGCTTATGGCAGATCGTTCACCGCGAGCCCAACCTGAGAGAGATGGAAGAGCGCGGCCCCCTCGGCGTCGTAGCGGCGCTTCGTCACGTGTTGGCTGGCCGCGCGGCGTGTCGGACGATCGGGGTCGAGCTCCCGTGCACCTTGGACACCCTCGGCGCGCGCGACGACGGCCGCGTCCAGTTCGTCGGTCCGATACCGCTGATCCCGCGCCCGAGCGCCGACGCCACTCTCGACGAGCTCACCCTCGATCTCGCGAATCACCTTGCGACGACCACGGAGCCTGCGGCCCGCCTCCTCCACGCGGTGGCCGAGCTGCTCGCCGAAGTGCGCACGATGGACGAGGACCGCGAGGTGATCGCGCTCTTGGAACGGCGGCTCCGACATGCCCTTACGGCAACCGTCACAGAAAAGTCTCCGTAGCGCCGCGCGTACTCCAATGCCGCGTTGTGTAAAGCGTTTCGGGTGGCATAAACGCAATTTTCAGTCATAGATCTGAGATTCCGGGCCGCTCACAGTTTGTGCGCGCCGAATTGAGTGGAGTCGTGCTTTCGTCGTCGAACGGGCCTTGGGGAGGAACCGCTCGACGAGCTCGAACCAAAGGTCACCTCAGCTCCCCATGCCCTCGTCCGCATCCATTCCCCGAGCAGAGCTATCCGCCTCGCGCGTGTCGTCTGCGTCGTCGCTACCACCGCCTTCGCGGGGGAGCGCGCTCGGGGCGCTGCGGTCACTGACGGACGAGTCGAGCGACCTCGGGCAGCCTACCCTCGACACGGCCGATCTCGACGCCCTCATGGACCGCGCGCGTGACTTGCTAGAGCGCGGCGTCGTGGTCCTCTCCGAGCTCCAACGCCAAGACACGCGCGACGACGACCTCGATATCGAAACCGTCGACGATCTCTTCTCGGACAACGAGCCCGCGCGTTCGTCGCGGCCACGAGTGTCGGACCTTTGTTTCGCCGGGCTCATGGAAATCAAAGGGTCGCTCCGTGAGCTCGGCGACGCGCGCGAGCACGACACGCGTCACGCCGCGATCGAGTCGGCGGGACGAAAGCTACGCCGCGCGCTGAGAGCGGTGCTGTCGATCGCCGCCGAGGGCACCTCGATCCCGCCCCTGCCCGCCGCCACGAACGAGGAGGTCGAGTCGGCCCTCGCGGTGCGGCGCATCTACGCCACGTTCCGCCGTGGGCTCCGACGCGCGGACGGCAACACACCCGAGAGCGTGCTTCGCGCCGTGCAATACGCAGCGGGGGCGATCGCGGCCCTCGTCGGCTCGCCCGAGTACGCGTCCCTCCGCGCGTCCGATCGCGCGATGCTGCGCGGCCTCCGCGATCGCGCGTTCGCCTGGGCGCGTGGGTCACGCGGGGTCGCGGAAGGCCTCTCCGTCCTCGAGGACATCCACACGAGCGCCAACCTCCTCCGCGGCATCAACCAGCGCCAAGAGCTGCGCGTCCACGACTGGGACGCGCTCGCGCGGCTCCCGAGCGCGCCGACCAACGAGAAGCTGATCCTGCTCATGCGCCTCGAGGGCCTCGACGACGGGCTCGACCAGCTCATCGAGCGGATGCGGACCGGCGAAAATGTCGACGAGCTCTGGCGCCTCGTCGCGCGGCGCATCGGCGATCTTCGCTGAAGTCCGCGCGTAGCCGATTTCGCAGCGGTTTCTTGGGGTCAGCCACGTGCACCCGCAACCGCCATTCGGTATAGAGACCCCCGCCATGGCTGCCGTCTCACCGAGCAACTCGTTTTCGATTTCCCTGACGGACCCCGTGTTTCACCCGCCCAAGGGCGAGCGTGGCGCGGCGGAGCGGTTCTTCCTCAAGTTCATCGAGGACGAGCGCGACCTCCCCTTCGTGTGGCTCTCGCTCCAGATCGCGTTCATCGTGATCCCGAGCGCGGTCGCGGTCGCGTTCGCGCCGATCGGCTGGTGGACGTGGACCTTGGTCGCCCCCGCGTACTGGGCGCTCATCTACCTCGGGTACACCGATCGCTTCATCTTGATGATGCACAACGTGAGTCATCGCCCGTTCTTCAAGAAGCCACTCAAGGGCCTCGTCGCGTACGTGCCTTGGCTGCTCGGGCCCTTCTTCGGCGAGACGCCGGAGGGTTACTACTCGCACCACGTCGGCATGCACCACGCGGAGAACAACCTCCCGACCGACCTCTCGTCGACGATGGGCTACCAGCGCGACAGCTTCCTCGGCTGGCTCGTCTACTTTTTCCGCTTTTTCTTCCTCATTCTCATCGAGCTTCCGATTTATCTGTCGAAGAAGAAGCGCGGGAAGATGGGCGTGAAGGCCCTCGTCGGCGAGACGTTCTACTGGTCGTGCTTCGCGCTCGCGGCGTGGAAGAGCTGGCAGGGCGCGGTCATCGTGTTCGGCGTCCCGTACGTCGTCACCCGCGTGCTCATGATGGCGGGCAACTGGGGCCAGCACGCGTTCATCGACGCGAGCCAACCCGGCAACAGCTACGTGAACAGCATCACGTGCATCAACTCCCGCTACAACCGTCGCGCGTTCAACGACGGCTACCACATCGGTCATCACGTGAAGGCGAACCGCCACTGGACCGAGATGCCGGAGGACTTCGAGCGCAACATTCCGCGCTACGCGAAGGAAGGCTCCATCGTCTTCCAGGGCGTCGATTTCTTCATGGTGTGGCTCTACTTGATGCTCGGTCGCTACGACTGGCTCGCGAACGCCTACGTAGAGCTCGACGGCAAGGGTCGCTCGAAGGAAGAGATCATCGCGCTCCTCAAAGAACGCACGAAGCGCATCCCTGTCGAAGCGTCGGCCGGCTGACCGCGTCCTACGCTCGCCTTTGTACGTCGATCGCCCCGTTCCCCCAAAAGGGCGCGGGGCGATGCCGTTTGACGGCCGGTTCGACCCGGAGTATGGGGACATTGGTCGGGAAAGGTTGTTGGGCGTTCGAGCCCCGATCTTTCGCGAGGCTCGCAACCCCCCGAACCGCAGGTTCTGGGCGACACGAGACACGCCGTCGTGGAATCCGGCACGAGTGCTCGGGACGACGAAGCCGACCGAAGCGCCCCTCGAGAGGGGCGCATGACGATCGAAGCGCGCACATATTCCGCGCGAATCACGAGGACGAACAGAACCCATGACGTTCACCGAAGCCGCGGCCGAGGTCTTGCGCATCGCCGGCAAGCCACTCCACTACAAGGAAATTACCGAGCTCGCCGTCGAGAAGAACCTGCTCTCCCACGTGGGGAAGAGCCCCGAGGTCACGATGGGAGCCCGCCTCGCCGCGCTGCTCAAGAAGGAAGACAAGTCGAACCCCATCGTCCGCATCAAGCCGGGCGTCTTCGCTCTCCGCGACTGGAACGAGAAGAAGAAGGGCAAGAAGGGCGCTCGTGAGGACGAGGCCGAGGCCACCGACGCGAACGACGACGCCTCCGAGGTGAACGCGCTCGAGGTCGAAGCCGCCACCCGCATCGCGGCCGAGGCCAAGCACGACGACGACGAGGACGCGCCCCCGGTGGTCGTCTCCGGCGAAGACCAGCTCCGCCGCAACCTCGCCGCCAGCGGCGCCGAGCTCTTCGACGACGAGGACGACGACGATCAACCGATCCTCGCCGCGCCTCCCAGCAGCAACGCGGCCCTCCCCGCCGACGGCTCGGCCGACGGTGGTCGCCGTCGTCGTCGTCGTCGCCGCCGTGGCCGTGGCGGACGTGAGGGTGACGTCGCGGGAGAGCCCGTGGTCGCCGATCGCGCCGACCGCCCGGATCGTCCGGAGCGCGGAGCCGAGCGCCCGGAGAGCCCCGGCTTCACCGTCGAGGGCGACGACACCGCGCCGACGCGCGATCCGCTCGCTCCTGCTCCGCGTCCGCAAATCCGCGAGCGTCACCAGATCATGGCCGGCGGCGCGCCGACCGGGATCGACGCTCCTCCCCCCGGCGAGTCGGAAGATCTCGCCGGTCGCGAGCTCGCCGACGCGGCGCTCGTCATTCTCGGTGGCTTCGATCGCGGCCAAGGCCCCGTCTCGCAGCGCACCCTGACCGACGCGCTCCTTCGCCGTGGCCGCCTTGGTGGCGATCCGCAGCTCGCGCAGTCGCAGCTCATGGCCTCGCTCCGCGCCGACAACCTGCGTCGCCAGGCGCAGGGCCAGCGCACGCGGTTCCGCTTCGCGCAGGGCTATCGCGTCGCGCTCACCGATTGGAGCATGAGCCCCGATCTCGTTCGCCTCGAGCAAGAAGCAATGGCCGCCGTGGAGCGCTTCCGTGAGGCTTCCCGCCGCACCATGCTCCGCAAGCTCCAGGAGCTGCCCGGCCACGCGTTCGTGGAGCTCGTGCTGCTCGGCCTCGAGCGCGCCGGCATGACGAACGTGCGCACGGTACGTCGCGCGGGCTCCCCCGGCGGCGAGTCGCACTTCTCGGCCACCCACAAGAACGGCGCGGACGAGATCCGCACCGCCCTCGTCGTCCGCCGCGACGGCCGCGAGATCGGCCGCGAGCGCGTGAGCGACATCCGCGGCGCTCTGCACCACTACGGCCCCGCGCAGGCGGGTTGGCTCCTCACCACCGGCCAAGTGCTCTCCGGCGCGCGCGAAGAGGCCTCGGCCCCGAACGCCGCTCCGGTCGCGCTGTTCGACGGCATGAGCCTCGCGCGCCTCCTCGAGGAGAGCGACGTCGGCGTGGTGCGCACGCGCCTCGTCACGGCGATCCCGGATCTCGAGCTCTTCGAGACCCTCCGCGGCTGAGACCGAACGCGGGCGTTTCTTAGCCCTCGGCGATCTTCGTCAACCTTCTACGCGCGTCGCTCGAGCCTCGGCTCGTCGGCGCGCGTCGTCGTTTCCGCGCGGTCGAGCCGCGCGACGACGCTCGGGTGCAAGGGCCTGAATTCATGAATGATTCTCCCCTGTCACTGGCGGCCAGCCGCTCGGTGGACGGGCACGCGGACGACGGCTCGGCTTGCTGCGTCAGCAAACGCCCCGAGACGTGCCCGCGAGCACCTGGAAGCACCCCGATAGGCGGTTTCGGGTGCTCCGCGAGCACCTGGAACACCCCGCAACACTTGGAACACCGCCGACAGCGGTCTCGACGGGTCCGGTCGCACGAGCGACACACGGAATCGCGGCGGCGTTGAGGTCGTTCGAGATGCCGTGCATTCTCGCGCCGCCATGAAGCTCCGAAGGTACGCCGCGCTCGCCCTCTGCCTTCTGCCTACGGTCGGCTGTTCGAGCTGCTCGAAGGACGAGAAAACCCCCGCCAACGACGGAGGCGCGACGACCACGACCGAGGCCGGGCCCAGCGGCTCCACCACGGCGCCGGACGCCGCGGCCGCGCGCGCCGCGTTCTGCCGGGTGAAGGTGCCCACGTTCGTCGTGGACCGTGGCGTGCGCGCCGAGACGGGAGTCACCCTCGCGGCATGGTCTCGTACGGTCGCCGTGCAGACCGATGCGGGGAGCCTCGCCGTCGGCGACGGAGGCGCGACGTCCCCGAGCCCAGACGCTGCGGCCGACACCTCGGGCGGCGCCGACGCTGCCGACGCAAGCGCCGCCGCGTCGGAGACCGGGCCGCGGATCGCGCTCGGGTACGCCAAGGGGCACGGGAAACCTTTCGTCGCCGAGCTCGGCGAGGACGGCGCCGCGCGCATCGTACCCGTCCCCTCGACCCTTACGCTGCTCGAGGAAAAACCGGCCGAGGGCACCCGCCGCGTGGTGCAACGGGTCGTCCCGCTTTCTCCCACTGCCGCTGGCGCGGAGGCCGCGGTCGACTACGTCGAGACGGGCCGCGACAAGACCCGGCGAGTGCACTGCGGGCCCGCGAGCGGCGGTCCGTTCGTGTCCACCAGCGGCGCGAGCCTCGTCGCCGGCGCCGCCGACGCGACGAGCGAGACCATCGAGTGCCGCACGATCCGCGGCCCGAGCGGACCTACCGCCCTCGAGAGCACCCTCACCGTCGACGGCACCCGCATGCTCGCCGAGCTGCTCGTCGGCAAGACGAAGATCGCCGCCCGCGAGACGCCGATGAAACCGAGCGACAAGGCAAACGAGCGCTACGCGTTCACCCTCCTCGGTCACGCGAATCGAGGCGGGTTTTCCGCGGCGACGGCGCGCTTCAACGGCAACGTGGTGGTCGTCACGAGCGCCGACGGCACCGACACGGTCGCGCAGTTTTGGCTCGGGACGGCTACCAACGCACCTTCCCCTACCTTCTCGGCGAGCGGCCTCGTGGTGGCGACGACCCTCAACGGAAAACCCGAGGTCTACGTCTCGACCGCAGAGCCGACGAAGAAAAACGCCGCGAAGCTCGACGCCGTCTCCAAGCCCGAGCCGCGACCGATGGACGACGGCCCCGAGGGCGTGACCGAGCGCGGCGCTCCGTTCGTCGAGGGCGACGCGGGCGTGCTCGTGCTCGTGGATACCGTGGGCGGAAAGAAGGTCGCGCGCGTTCACCCGCTCGGCGCGCCGAGCCCGAGCTCGCCGCTCCCGTACGTCTTCGCGCCCGCCGAAGGCAGCCTCGTCGAGGCGAAGGTGATCCGCACCGGGACCGGGCAAGGCGATCTCGTGCTCGCGACCGTCACGCTCGATCCGAAGCGCGGCGGGGTGCTCGAGGCGACCGTGCTCACCTGCGGCACCAAGTAACGCCTCCCTCGCGCGGCCGCACGAGGCGCTCCACGCGACGCCCGGGATTTGCCAAAGAATCGAGGGATTGCGCGGGACTCGGAGGAGGCTAGTCTGACGCGCATGTCCGTTCGGCCCGCGCCTCGCTCTTCCCGGCGCCTCTTCGGGGGCCTCGCCGCCCTCCTCGCGGCGGGCGCGCTGTCGTACGCGTGTCTGCCAGGTGGCAAGGGCTTCGAGCCCGGTGACGTCGCGGACGGCGGTGGCCTCTCGCTCGGCGATGGAAGCCCGATCGGCCCGCGCAGCGACGTCGATCTCGGAGATCCTTTTGCCCTCGATGGGCTCTTGCCGTCTCACGGTCCGTTCAGCGGAAAGACACGCGCGCTCGTCTCCGGGCGTGGGTTCGTCCCCGATATGCGCGTGTTCGTCGGCGGCGTCGAGGTCCCGAAAGACGCGCTCTTCGCCACCAGCGCGACCCGCCTCGCGATCGAGGTTCCTCCAGGAAAACCCGGCCCCGCGGAGGTGCGCGTTCGCAACGTGAAGACCGCAGAGGAGCGCGTGCTCACCGAGGGCTTCTTCTACGACGCGTTCGTCATTCGCCCCGACACCGGCGCCACGAGCGGCGGCACTCGCGTCGCGCTCGAAGGCAATGGCACCACCTTCGCCGCCGGGACCACCGTCGCGATCGGCGGAAAACCCTGCGCCGACGTCGCCGTCGCGGACGCAACCCACCTCACGTGCACCACCCCGGAGAACACCGCCGGCGCAAAAGACGTGGTCGTCACGAGCGGCGTGGACCGCGTGCAAGCACGCGACGCTTTCACCTACAACGACTCGGTCGACGGCTACCGCGGCGGTCTCTCGGGAGGCGTGCTCGCGGGGCGGATCAAGGTCCTCGCGTTCGACTCGTACACGGGCAAAGCCCTCGTCGGCGGCACGGTGGTGCTCGGGAGCGACCTCGCCACCGCGAAGACGGCGAAGGTCTCCGTGAGCGGCGCGGTCGAGGTCTCCGATCCGTCGCTCACCGGCAAGGTCACCGTCTCGGTCGCCGCCAAGTGCCACCAGCCCATGACCTTCGTCGACGTCCCGGTCGACACCGTCACGGTCTACCTCGATCCCGTGCTCGATCTTTCGTGCATCGAAGGCGATCCCCCTTCGGTCGGCGGCGGAGGCGGGCGCTTCGGCGGGATCATCGAGGGCCAGATCGTGTTCCCCGGCGGGGTCGAGTTCCGTCGCGCGGGCTGGTCTGGGGTGCCCGCCCCCACGCGCCCCACCGAGCGCATGGCCGCGTACGTGTTCTTCTCGCAGGGCTCGCCCGGCGAGCGGTTCGTCCTCCCGGACGCCGCGGTCGCGATCACCCCCGATTCTCCCGGCGACGCGGGTTACCTGTACTCGGTCGTCGGCGCGCCGGGAAATCACACGCTCTACGCCGTCGCCGGACTCGAGGACCGCACGGAGTCTCCGCCGCGGTTCGTCCCCTACGTGCTCGGCGTCGTGCGCGGCGTGGGCCTCGGCGCGAAGCAGCGCGTCGTCGGCACCGACATCTTCATGAACGTCGTCGCCGATCACGCGCTCACCATCGCGGCGGCGCCCCCTGGCCCCAGCGGCCGCGGCCCCGATAGGCTCGTCACGCAGGTCGCGATGAGCCTCGGCACCGGCTTCGCCACGCTGCCCCTCGGCGAACGCATCACGCCGCTCCCCCTCTCCGGCCCGATCCCGTTCGTCGGCCTCCCGTCGCTCGATAGCGCGGTGGCGACCGAGAGCTACGTCGTGTCAGCGCGCGCCGTCTCCGGCCCCAAAGAGACGGTCCCGGTGAGCGTGGTCTCGCGAGTGCGCACCACGTCGACCAACACGCCGCTCGCGCTCGGCGGCTTCTTGCCGGTGCCGAAGATGGCGGAGCCCTCGGTCGGCGCGTGGGATGGCAAACGTGTCCGCTTCTCGCTCTCCCCGGAGGTCACCACCGCCGATCTCGTGAAGCTCACCGTCTCGTCGGGCAACGGGCTCGTCTCGTGGACCATCGTCGCGCCAGGCTCCGTGCGCGACGCGGCGGTCCCCGACTTGTCCGCGCTGCCGGGTCCCGATCCGCTCGGCCTCACGCGCGGTCCCATCAACTCGACCCTCTCGCTCGCGCGGATCGAGGGCTTCGACTACGCCCGGCTCCGCTTCGGGCACCTCGCGTCGGGCTCGTGGTCGGCGTACGCGATCGACGCGCTCGGCGGCGCTTTCTGAAGGCACAAGAGGTCAAAATCCTGTCTCGTTTCGTACGTTTGGGCTGGTCCGCTCTCGCAGGGTTGGTCGCCGTTTCTGCCCTCTCCACGATCGGCGCGTGCCAGTTCGATCCGGCCTACCGCGACACGGAGGACGCCCGCGCGAGCTGCGTCGAGGGCACGGTCGTGTGCGACGGCAAGGTGCTCCAGCGCTGCCAGGGCGCCGTCTTCGTCACCACCGACGACTGCGGCGCGAAGGGCTTGCTCTGCTCGTCGAAGCTCCAGCGCTGCGCCACGTGCGAGCCCGGTGCCGCGCGCTGCGACGGCGCCACCGTGGTCACCTGCAACGGCGACGGGGCGACCGAAGGCCGCGGCGAGATCTGCGACGCCACCAAGAAGATCGCGTGCCGCAGCGGCGCGTGTGTCGACCTCTGCAAGCTCGCCGAGCAGAACCGGTCCAACGTGGGCTGCGAGTACTGGGCGGTCGATCTCGACAACGCGGTGACGAGCTCCGGCAGCGCCGCCGCGCAGCAGTTCGCGGTCGTCGTGTCGAACGCGCAACCCGATCTGCCCGCGAAGATCCGAGTCGAGGAAGACACCGCGAAGCCGGGTGAGCCGGCGAAGGTGCGCGTCGTCGCGGAGGGCACCGTGAACCCGCGCAACCTCGAGGTCTTCAAGCTCGGCCCGAAGGAGGTCGACGGCTCGCCGGAGGGCACGTTCGACACCGGGCCCGGCACCGCGCTCACCCGCGGCGCGTTCAAGGTCACGAGCGACGTGCCGATCGTCGCTTACCAATTCAACCCGCTCGAGAACGCGAACGTCTTCTCGAACGACGCCTCGCAGCTCCTCCCCGTCGCATCGCTCACCGGCGCCGCGCAAGGCTCCTACGTGATCGCGGGGTGGCCACAAACGATCGCGCGGAGCGAGAACCCGGCGACCGATTTTGGCACCAATTTGCGCGCCTTTTTGGCCATCGTCGGTACCCGACCGGACACGAAGGTCACGGTGAAGAGCACCGCGCGCATCATCTCTGGCGGGCCCACGTTCCTCCCGCAGGGCACCCCCAAGGGCGGCACCGTCGAGGTCACGCTCCAGCCGTTCGAGGTCTTGAACTTGGAGACCGGCGACTTCAACGCCGACTTCACCGGCACGATCGTCTCGGCCGACAAACCCGTCGCCGCGTTCCCCGGGAGCGAGGCCTCCGACGCGCCGTTCTTCGACACGCTCGCCGAGCGCCAATGCTGCGCCGACCACCTCGAGGAGCAGGCGATCCCCACCCGCGCGGCGGGCAAACGTTACGTGCTCGGGCGGGTGCCGAACCGTTCACGCGCGGTCGCGGCGGCGGGCGGTGGCGTCGGGCCCTTCGACGAGCCCGAGTACTACCGCGTCGTCGCGGTGAACCCCGGGAAGACGACCGTAAAGACCACCCTCGCGCCGCCCTACGCCGAGCTCACCCTCGACGGCGTCGGCGCGAACGTGACTATTGTGACGACCCGCGATGGGTTCCTGGAGGCCGATCAACCGGTGATCGTGGCCGACGTGCAAGTGAGCCAAGACGGCGCGGGCATCCCGCGTGGCCTGCCGGGAGGCGATCCGAGCCTCACCTTCGTGCCCCCGGTGGAGCAGTGGCGCTCGGACTACGTGCTGCTCACGCCAGACAAATACGCCTTCGATTTCCTCGTCCTCACCGCGCCGCGCGAGGCGCAGCTCTTCCTCGACGGCACGCCCGTGAATGCGACCACGTGCGAGATCGCCGGCACCGACGGCAAGGGTCGCGATACGTCGGCGTATCTCGTCTACCGCTGCCAGCTTTCGTTCCCCACGATCGACAACACGATCCGTCCGCCAGACAACGTCTTGCCCGGGCGCCAGAACGACGGCGTACACCGTGTGCAGGCCGACTACCCCGTCGGTGTGCTCGTCTACGGCTTCGACTCGTTCGTGAGCTACGCCTACGCTGGCGGCACGGAGCTCACCGAGATCAACGTTCGCTGAGCCCGCGGCGCAAATAAAGCACCAACCACTCTTTCTCGCCCCGCGGCACGATCGAAGCGGAGAGTACGTTGCCCGGGGTGGCGGGCCTTGCTACCTCTCGGGGCATGCTTTCTTTGCGTAGCGGCTACCTCGCGATCGCCACCTTGCTCGTCGCGAGCCTCCTCGGGGCCTCCGCCCTCGCGGCCGACAGCGCCTCCCCGAACGTGGCCCCGGCCGCGAAGAAACCCGCTCCGCGTCCGGTCGCGAAGAAGCCTCCGCCGCCGACGCTCCCCGCGCCGAGCGTGGCCCTCGACCTCGAGGCGCCCGCGCAGGGGCCGCTGTTCACGATGAGCCTCAAGAACACCGGGACCGTCCCGCTCCGCGTGGTCACGGACGTGCGCCTCCTACGGCTCACGCTTCCGCCGCTCCCAGGCCCGGTTCCGAAGGGAAAAAAAGCTCCAAAGCCCATCGTCTGCTCGGTGCCGGCGGCGAACCGGCCGCAGGGTGACGGCGACGCGCGCGTGCTCCCGCCGGGCAAGACGTACGTGCAAAAGTTCGACGTGCGCACCCTCTGCTTCTCGGCCGACGCGAGCGCCGCCTTGGACGCCGCGACGAGGATCTCGGCCGCGTACGGGTTCGACTCGAAATCGCTTTTGCCTCCGTTCGTCGTGAGCCCGCTCGACCCCACCGAGAGCGAGCCTACGCCCACCATCGCGAGCGCGAAGGACGTGCAGATGGCCGAGAAGGACCTCGCCCCGCACGCGGTGGTGCCCAAGGTCGCGCCGGTCACTCCTTCGCAGAACGGCACCCCGCGGGACGCCGACATCGGCCTCCCTCGGCTCAGCCTGACGGCCACTGCCCGCATCGACACCGACTCCGCCGACTCGGCGACCCTCACCGCCACGCTGAAGAACGACTCGTCGCGCGCGGTGAGCCTCGCGCTCCGCCCGTTCGTTCTCGTGCTCGACGTGACGAGCCCGAGCGGCCACACGACGACCTGCAACGTCGCCGGCAACACCGCTCTGTCGCGCGATCTGCTCGCCACGATCGGCCCCGGCCGCGCGGCGAGCCTCTCCGTCGCGCTCGGTCGCTTCTGCAACAAGGGCACCTTCGACGAACGAGGCATCTACGCGGTGCTCGCCCACGTCGACACCCGAAAGACGGACATTTCGGGCCGAACGGACGGCATCTTCCTCGGCGAGATCGCCGCCGCGACGCCGTCGCTCGTCCGCGTCCGCGCGGGCACGGTGCCGGTCGTGAACGCGCTCAAGCCGCGCATCGACTGACGCGCGTCGAAGGACGCGTCAGGCCTCCGATCGACTCGCGACGACGTCGGCGACGAAGGTCTCGAGGCGCGCGCGTCGCGCGACGAGGTGAACCTTCAGCGCGCGCGGCAGCTTCTTGAACCGCGCCTCCACCGCGAGCGCGTCTCCCTTCGCGCCACACGGCTGCGCGGCGCGGAGACGGAGGGGCCCTCGCCCACGCGTGTAACGTGCACCCTTTCCGTCGCGATGCATCGCGAGGCGCGCGCGGACGTCTTTTGCGATCCCCGCGTAGAGCGAGCCGTCACCGCACCCGAGGACGTAAAAGCTCCAAGCCTCCGCCGTCGCCATCGTCGCGCACGCTAGCAGAGGCCCGCGTCTATCGTAAACGAGGTTTACCTTCGTGTGCCGGGCTCCACGCGCGCCCTCGGTCACGGCCCACCGACGGCGATCCGCTTCGAGCGACGCGTGCGGCTTACTTTCCTGTCCAGACGGGCTTCCGCTTTTCGAGGAACGCCATGAGCCCCTCGCGTGCGTCGTCCGTGGCGAGGCACTCGGCGAGCTTGGCGCGGAGGAACGGCAGCGCACGCTCGAGGTGCATCTCGTCTTGTGCGGCGAACGCTCTTAGGCCGAGCCGCAACGTCGCGGGGCTCTTCTCGAGCAAACGCGCGACGATCGCGGACACCTCGCCGTCGAGGGCATCGGCGGCGACGACTCGGTTCACGAGCCCAACGTCTTTTGCGGCTTGGGCGCTCAGCTTCTCGCCGAACAGCATCATCTCGAGGAGCCGACGTCGTGGGACGTGCTTCGCGAGCACCGCCATGATCATCATCGGGAAGAGGCCCACGTCGACCTCTGGCGTACCGAGCTGCGCGCCGTCGCTCGCGATCGCGAACGTGGACGCGGCGACGAGCCCGAGCCCCCCGCCCATCGCGTGCCCGTTCACCCGCGCGACGATGGGCTTCTCGAAGCGCATCATCGCGAGCAAGAGATCCGCGTAGTCGCCCTTGGGAGGCAAGTCGCTCGGCTCTCCGCTCGCGATCGAAGCGAAATCGCCGCCCGCGCAGAACGCTTTGCCCGCCCCGGTGAGCACGACCACGCGCGTGCCCTCGTGCTCTTGCGCGTCGGCGAGGGCCCAGAGAAGCTCGTTCATCATCTGCGGGCCGATGGCGTTGCGGCGCTCGGGGACCGAGAGCGTGATCGTGGTGACCGCGCCCTCGTGACCCGCGACGATCTTTCCGTACGCGCGGCTGGGGAGGCTCATGCCTGCGCCGTGGGCTGCGTACCGGCGGGTTTGTCCGCCTTCGGGGCGTACTCGGCGAGGCGCAGGATCTTCTTCGCCTCCTCGACGGTCGCCACTTTGCGGCCGACGTCACGCGCCATCCGCGCCGCGACCTCGATGAGATCGCCGTTCGATCGTGCCATCTCTCCGGAGGGCAAATAGAGGTTGTCCTCGAGGCCGGCGCGGATGTTTCCGCCGAGAACGAGCGCCGAGCCGATCATGCGCCAACCGGACTTGGAGATCCCGATGACCTCCCACTCGCTACCGCGCGGCATGATCTTGGTTTGGAGCTGGAGGCTTTCCACCATCGGCGGGATGCCACCGAGCACGTTCATGATGAACGAAAACTGAAGCGGCTCCTTCAGGAGGCCCATGTCGATGAGCGGCCAGATCCCGTGCGTGTGGCCGGTGTCGAAGCACTCGAGCTCCGGCTTCACGCCGGCCGCGTTCATCGCCTTCAGCAGCTTCGTGATCTTCTCGTAGGTGTTCGGGAACACCATGTCGAAGACGAAGTTTTTCCGGTTCTCGGAGTACTTCGCGTAGTTCATCGTGCCCATGTTGAGGGCGCCGATGTGCGGCTTCGACTCGGTGAGGTACGTGCACTGCTCGCTCACGTCCTCCAAGATCGTACCGGTCGAAAAATTGAGGAGGATCGGGCACCTGGCCTCGATCTCCCTTTTGATCTCGGCGAACACCTTCGGGCTGAAGGTGGGCGACCCGTCGTCGTTACGGGCGTGGAGGTGCACCACGCTCGCGCCCGCGTCGTAGGCGCGCTTGGTCTCTTCGGCGATCTCCTTCGGCGTGTACGGGATGCCCGCGCACTGCTTGCGGTTCGCGAGCACGCCGGTGACGGCGCAGGTAATCACGCAGAGATCGGGATCACGGTCGGTCATCGGTCTTGCCCTTCCAGCTCTTTTGCCTTGTCGCCCACGGCCTCGTCGACGTCGCGACGAACGATCGCCTTCACGCGCTTCGACACCTTCGACAAGATCCTCAAGAGCTCCCGCATCTCGTCCTTCGTGAGGCTCGAGAGCGCGCTCTGGAACACCTTCATCGGCTCGATCGGGATGTCCTCCGCGAGCTGGCTCCCCTTCGCGGTGAGCTTGATGATGACGACGCGGCGGTCCGCCGTAGACCGCTCGCGCACCACGAGCCCCTCGCGCTCCATCCGATCGATGATGCCGGTGACGGTGCTGTTCTGGGCGCGGATCTTCTCCGACAGCTCCGAGAGCGACAGGTCGCCGATTTGCTCCAAGATTTTCACGACGGTGAGCTGCGGCCCGGTGAGCTGCGCGCGACGGGCGAGCTCCTTCGTGATGCGGCGGCTCTCCGTATAGAGGTAGATGATCGTCTCCAGGATCTGCTGGACGTCGTCTTTGATGCTCGGCTCGAGCTTCTGCACGAAGGGCTCGTTTCGGAAATGGGGCTCTCCCCAAAATTGTTTCGTGTACGAAACTTTTACTCACGAATGGCTTCCCGTCAACGGCCATCGCCGCGCACGAGGCGCCGATCGTGCCCTACTCTGTCTCCACGCCATGACGATCCTCTTCACGAAACGCCTCGAGCTCGTGCCCGTCACGTTCGATCTCGTCGAGGCCGTGCTCTCCGAGCGGCGCGACGACGTGAGGCGGATCGTCGGCGCCGAGCTCCCCGACGCGTGGCCCGGTCGCGCCCTCGTCGAGCGCGCGTTCAGCGCGTCGATCGAGGCGATCCAAAAGGACCCCGAGCACCGCCTCTGGGGCGACCGCCTCCTCCTCACGCGCAAAGAGGACGGACCGCAGCGCCTCGTCGGGAGCGTGGTGTTCCACGGCTCGCCGCGCGACGGCGGCATGGTGGAGGTCGGCTACGGAGTGGAGGAGTCTTCCCAAGGCCAGGGCTACGCCACCGAAGCCACCATCGCGCAGGTCGATTGGGCGCTCGCGCAGCCCGGCGTGCGTCGCATCGAAGCGACCACCCCGCCGTGGCACTCGGCCTCGGTGCGGGTCCTCGAGAAAGCAGGGTTCGTGAGGGTCGGTCTCGACGATCACCCGTTCCTCGGCGAGATCCTCCGCTTCGGCCGCGATCGCGCCTGAGGCCGGCCTGCTTCTCGCGAAGGTGCTGCAAATGGCAGGAACGCGTGCATCATGCAGGTGATGCGATCGGCCGAAACGACGCGAGGGCCACGCGGCCGCGCGACCCTCGCCCCCAGGCCAATCGCGCTGCTCTAGAGCACCAAACCGCTCGATGACCGAGGATTTTGGCCGAGCTGCGCGCCGTGCGAGACGCGACGACGCTCCTTGGAAGTCCCTGACGAGGGACGAGTCCGACGACTGCGAACCGAGGAGGAGCAACGAAGCCGACCCTTGGAGGTCCCCGACGAGGGCGACGCAAATCGGCGAAGCCAACCGAATCGAGCGGGTTGGTGCTCTAGGCCGCTACGCGACGCTCGTGGCGCTTCTCCCACGCGTCGCCCGCGCGGAGACCGAGCCGATCGAGGCCGGGCACGATCGCCTGCGCGACGGTGTCGTAGAAGAGCCCGCGCGCCTCGCGACCGGAGCACAAGCCGAGCGCGGCGCCGCCTTCGCAGAGCACCGCGCCGAGAGGGAGGTGCGCGAGCTCGTGGCGCTCGAACGCGACGGGCAAGTAGGCCTCGAGATCGGCTCTTTCCTCGGTCGACATGCGCTCGAGGATCGTGGGGAGGAGGCGCCACCCGAAGCGCGCGTGACCGACCTCGTCGGCCCAGATGCGCGTGAGCAACGTGTGGAGGGTCCCCGGTGCCATGTCGTCGCGCTCTTGGCCGATGAGCGCGACGGCGACCGTCTCGGCCATGCACGCGATCGAGACCACGTTCCGCGCGAGCGCGCAGAGCGGCGTGGTGTCTTCGTGATCCGGAAACGCGTCTGCGGCGGGGACATCGGCGACCGCGCGTCCGCCCGCAGCGACGACGACGGCGCCGCACATGATCCCGTGGCGTCGCTCTTCTTCTGCGAACGCGAGGCACTCGTCGTGGAGGTCGGCGCCGAGGCTCGCGCGCTCGATCTGCGCCGCGAGACCCTCGAATACGCGCGCCGAGCCGTGCTCGTTCACCATTCGGCCGAGCCACGTGAGGACCGTTCGGTCGCGAAGCGGTTCTGGAACGACGACGTCGAGAGTCGACGCGATCTGCGCCGATTCGAGGTGGAGATCGAGGACGCTCACGCCAGCCCCCGGTGCGCCCGCGGCCGCCCGGCGAACGCGGGCGGAACCGGCGGGCCCCAAGGGGTGCAGTGGCGCCCGTTCGACTCCACGTCTACCCCGCAGCAGCCTACGTCGCGAAACTTCTCGATCTTGTTCGGCTCGCTCGACGCCTCGATCGCGTCGCAGCACGCGACGAGCCCAGGGTCCTTGCTGAGCGGACGCGGCGGGTTCCAAAATTCGGCCCCCGCGTCGTCGCCGAAGGCAGCGCGGAGCTTGGCTTTGCAACCATCGAGCGAGGTCGGCGAGGGTGGCGCGCCGGGCGATCCGCACGCGATCGCGCCACTGGAGGACGGGGCCCCAGTCCCGAGCGTCACGTCTTGCGGCGCTGCTTCGCCTTCGCGCCCCGGCTCGCGGGTCACCGATCCCCCGCAGCCCGAGACGAAGAGCGCACCGAGCGCGACGCGCACCGCCGCGGACAAAGCACGGCTTCCACCATCGTTCGACATGACGTTCCTCCTCCAAGTAAGCGCCGCGGGCCCCTCGCCGACGCGGCTCACCAAAGCTACGTCGCCGATCGAAGCAGGACCATTCGTATGAATTGCACGCCATCGTAAGGTTCATCCGTACAATCGGCCGATGCTCCCTTCGATCGAGTCCCTCCGCTGCTTCGAGGCCGCGGCGCGCACCCTCCACTTTCGCTCGGCGGCGCGCGCGGTCGCGCTCACCCCCGCCGCGTTCGGAGAGCGCATCAAGAAGCTCGAGGACGATCTCGGCGTCTCGCTCTTCGCGCGCACCACTCGAAGCGTGCAACTTACACGTGAGGGGCTGACGCTCCTTCCCCTCGCACGCACGTGCCTGATGGCGGCGGAGGCGTGCGCCACGCTTGGCGAAAAGGCGCAGCCGCCGCTCACCCTTCGCCTCGGCACCCGTCATGAGCTCGGTTTGTCGTTCGTGGTGCCCTCCCTCGACGTGCTGCACGCGAAGCTGCCCCACCTCGAGGTGAACCTCTACTTCGGCTCGGGGCAGGACTTGCTCCTTCGTCTGCGATCGTTCGACATCGACTGCGCGATCACGTCGAGCGTGCTCACCGATCCGAAGCTCGACGCGCAGAAGCTCCACCGCGAGGACTACGTGCTCGTCGCGCGCGCCGATCTCGCGCGCACGATTCGGAAGCCGCAAGACACCGCGGCGCACGCGCTCCTCGACTCGTCGCCGGAGCTGCCGCTGTTTCGCTATTTCCGCGACGCGGTGGGGAGCCCTTCGCTCGGGTTCGCGCGCACGGTGAGCCTCGGCACGATCGAGGCGATCCGGATGCGGGTGCTCGCCGGAGCCGGCGTTGCGGTGCTGCCCGCGTATCACGTGCGGAGAGACCTCGAGAAGAAGCGCATCGTCCGGCTTTTTCCGAAGATCGTGCCGGTGAACGATCACTTTCGCCTCGTGTACCGAAAGGACGACGTGCGACGGCCCGTCTACGACGACGTGGCGCGCGTACTCGCCGCGGAGACGCTTCGATAGCGACGTGGGATGGTCGGACCTCGCGCGGTTCCGGCCGTTCCGTTGGCGTTCGTGAAAATCCGCGGTATGGCAGGGGCGTGAGCAACAAACGGGCACTCTTCTCGATCGGGCTCGTCGCGTTCGCGCTCCTCTCCGTCGCCACGAGCGAAGCCGAGGCCGGAAAACACGGCAAGACCGCCGCCGCCGGCGCTACCGAGCCCGCCGCCAAGCCCCGCCCCGCCCTCGCCCCTGATCCCCCCGCGGAAGAGACCCCGCGCGTGATCCCGCCGGTGTCGATCGTGGTCGACGGCGCGCAGGTGCGTTGCCGAGAGCACGCCGCGCAGCCGTTCTTGATCCGCGGGAACTGGTTCAAGAAGGGCACCGACTCGAACAAGGCGCTCGCGGAGGCGATCCGCTATCGCACGGAAAAGTATGGTTATTTTCAGGGTTACGGCAACCCGAAGGACAACGCGCATCCGCCGCGGTTTTACTCCGAGACGGTGAAGTTCATGGGCTTGCCCGTGACGGTGAACCAGAAGGTCGCGCTCGCTCTTCGGTGCGTCGAAGCGGCCCTCAACGCGACCCCGGCGAAGGACGAGTACCACCCGCACTCGGCGGGCGGCATCCGCTTCGCGAACACCTACCGAGGGAGCGAAATCTCGAACCACGTCTACGGCATCGCCCTCGACATCGAGCCCGATCGCAACACGTGCTGCGGCTGCGTCGCCCCCTGGACGGAGCACCCGCTCTGCCAGCGCCGGGTCACCAGCATTTACGATCGCATGGCGATGCCGAAGAGCTGGGTCGCCATCTTCGAGCGCTTCGGGTTTTATTGGCTCGGGCACGACGTGCTGCAGGACACGATGCACTTCGAGTTCCTCGGCGACCCCGAGAAGATCCTCGATCGCAGCGCCACCGTCGCCCCCGCCACGAGCGCCGGCCCAGCGTCGTCGGCCGCCCCCGCGAACCCGTTCCCCGCGCTCGTGCCGCCCGGCCCGCCCGCCGCGCGCCCCGTCGTGCCAGGCGCTCCGCTCGGCCTCGTGAACCTGCTCGACGCTGGCGTTCGCTGATCGCGCAGGCTCGCGGAAACAGTGAACGCCGCTCACAATGAGGGAGTCGTCTGCGAAAAGTGGCCGTGGCCGCGCCAATAACCCTACGCTAGCCGGGTGATACGCGAGCGCGTCTGGAAGACCGTGGCCGAAGAGCTTCGCCACAAGTTCGGCACCTTGCTCGACGTACGCGACGTACGCCGCGTCCGGCGCGTGGCCGGCGACGCATGGGCGGTCTCGGTGGTGCTCGCCACGAGCGGGGGTGACATCCACGTCGCCGATCTGGTCGTCGACGACGCGGGCGCGATCGCCCCGACCCTCGGCGCCGATCACCTCGTCGACGCCGTGAAGCGCTCGCTCGTCGTCGTGTCCCCTCCGCCATCGATCGACGAGCTCGCCGACTTCGGCATCACGGTCGGCGACGAGGACGCGCCGCCGTCGTCGCTCGGGCTCGATCGTTTGCTCGAGGCGCAGGTCGTGGAGCAACCGATCGCCGAGCGCGCGCAGGTTGCGCTTTCGAAGGGGGATCGCAAGTCGCTCTTCGAGGCGCGCGAGCTGCTCCCGAAGCTCCTCGGCGATCACGAGCGACGCGGCGTGACGCTGCTCACGATGGCCGAGGTCGAGTCGAAGCTCGGGGAGCCTTCGCTCTCGCGTGGTTATCTCGAGGCCGCGTCGCGTGAGTTCGCGGACCGCTTCGATCTCGACGCCCTCGAAAAGGCGGCCGCGGTCGCGCTCCAGCTCTACGGGCGCGAGGGCTACGCCGCCTCGCCTATCTACACGCTGCTCGAGCAGAGCCGGGCGCGCCTCAAGCCGATCGGCGATTTGTTCGATTCGCGAAGCTTCGCGTGGCTACCGGAGCCGATGCGCTCGCGGCTCTTGCCACACGTGCGCACCCGCACCCTCGCGCCCGGCGAGACGCTCGTCGCGGAGGGCGCACCATCCGAGAACGTGTTCGTAGTGAAGAGCGGGCTCCTCGGGGTGTGGCTAGAGAAGCCCGAGGGCGGCTCGTGGCTCGTGCGCTGTTGTTTCCCCGGCTGGCTGCTCGGCGAGTCGAGCGTCCTCGGCGGCCCCGAGCCGCGCTGCACGGCGACATTGAAGGCGGAGCGCGTGAGCGAGGTCTTCGTGTGCTCTGCGAAGGTGGTCCGCGAGCTCATGGAGGAGGATCTCGCGTTCGGGCAGCGGATCGCGGAGACGAAGCAGATCCACCGCATCGACTCGTTTTTCTCGATGCACGAGACGATGGGCCAGCTCGACGTACGCGTACGCGACGACATTCTCTCGTGTCTCCAGCGCCTCGAGACCTTCGAGAGCGACACGCTCCTTCTCCCCGCGAACGAGGTTCCGACGGTGGCGTGCTTGGTCGCGAGGGGCACGATAGGTCTCTTCGCGGACGGCAACGAGGTGCCGATCGGCGTCGTCGAGGCCGACTCGTTTTATGGGGTGAGGGACGCGATTCATGCGATCGCCCCGAGCTACGCTGCCATCGCGAGAGCGGGCACGACGGTCGCGTTTTTCGAGGGAAAGAAGCTGCAAAAGCTCTGCGAGCGCAGCCCCGAGCAGGTTATCGCCGTCCTAGAACGCCTAGGCTGAAAGGCGGGGCGCTTTTCGCCGATAGCGGCGCCCTGGCGGCGTCGGGCGTGCTCAGCAACAGGAGTTGCTTCCGCGCGACCCTCCTTGCCAGGGCTTGCTCTCGACGAAAATCGCCCCACCTTTCGTCTCGGTTGGGGAGGCGCGGGCGCTCCGCTTCCGCGGGAGACGCGGGGCGCTTCGCTTCCGCGGGAGACGCGGGGCGCTCCGCTTCCGCGGGAGACGCGGGACGCTCCGCTTCCGCGGGAGACGCGGGGCGCTCCGCTTCCGCGGGAGACGCGGGACGCTCCGCTTCCGCGGGAGACGCGGGGCGCTCCGCTTCCGCGGGAGACGCGGGACGCTCCGCTTCCGC
>JAAFHV010000075.1 GCA_013297655.1 Myxococcales bacterium
CTGAGAAGGGTAGCCAAGCTCGTACCGGTAGAAGAGGTAGAGGTTCGCGGGGTAAAAAAAGAGGCGGGGAAGACCACCCTCGGCCAGGCCGAGATTCGTGACGTTCCGGGCGCGTTCGGGGACGCGTTTCGCGCGATCGAGACCTTGCCCGGCGTCGTGCCGCTCGCGAGCGGACTGCCCTTTTTTTTCGTCCGCGGCGCGCCCCCCGGCAACACGGGATACTACCTCGATGGCATTCGTGTGCCGCTGCTCTATCACTTGGCGCTCGGGCCCGCGATCGTGCACCCCGGCCTCGTCGATCACGTCGACTTCTACCCTGGCGCGCCGCCTTCGCGTTTCGGGAGGTTCGCGGGCGGCTTCGTGAGCGGCGAGATTCGCGAGCCAGCGAAGACGTTCCACGGCGAGGGTAACATTCGCCTCTTCGATACGGGGTTGCTGGCGGAGGCGCCCTTCGCGAACGGGAAGGGCACGTTCCTCGCCGCCGGACGCGTGAGCTACACCGCGCTCCTCTTCTCCGCGATCGTGCCGGAGGTGAGCCTCAATTATTGGGATTATCAAACTCGGGTCGCCTACGATCTGACACCGAACGATCGCATCTCCGTGTTCGCCTTCGGGAGTCATGATTACCTCGGCGAGATAGACGAGGACACGGGGCGCGAGCGCACGCTGTTCTCAACCCAGTTCCACCGCCTCGATCTGCGCTACGACCGCAAAATCAAGGGTGGCCGGATGCGTTTCGCGATCACCGGCGGCGTCGATCAATCGAACCTCGGCGAAGACGCGATTTCGCGCGATCGTATGCTCGCTACCCGTTGGGAGCTCGAGAAGAAGCTCTCCGAAGATTTGCTCTTTCGGATGGGGGCAGACGGCACGTTCGACCACTACGATCTCGTGGACTCCGAGTCGCGCTCGGCGAGCGCGGGCTTTCGTGATCTCTACCCGCCACGAAACGACTTCGCGCTCGGCGCGCGGACAGACGTGGTGTGGAAGGTGCACCCACGGGTGGAGGTGGTGCCCGGCGTTCGTCTCGACGTCTTCGGCTCGGTGCTCACGGACGCGAGCTCGGTCTCGGCAGGGAAGGCGACGACGTTCGTCCCGGCGGTGGACCCGCGCCTCGCGGTGCGCACCAAGGTGAGCTCGACCGTGACCCATATTTCCACCCTCGGGCTCCAGCATCAAACTCCCGCCTTCGCGGTGCCGGTGCCGGGCCTCCAAGTGGGCAAGCTCTCCGACGGCCTCCAGTCGGCGCTCCACGCGAGCCAGGGAGTGGAGATGTCGCTCCCGTGGAAGCTCACGTTCCTCCCGACGATCTTCGTGGCCAATCAGTTCGGCCTGACCGACGCGATCTCCACCTGCGGCAACGACTTCGAGATCGACGACCCTCGCTGCGCGCGGCGCGTGAGCGGGCAAACCTACGGCCTCGAGGTGTCGCTCCGACGCGCCTTCTCGGAGCGCTTGACCGGGTTCGTCTCTTACACGCTCTCGCGGTCCACGCGCCTCACGCGCCCGATCCGTTTTCGCACGCGCCGCGGGCTAAGCGACCTCGGCTCCTTGGACGCCACGTTGCGTATCCCGGGAGAGTTCGATCGAACGCACGTGTTGAACGTGGCCGCCTCGTACCAAATCGGCGCCGGCTGGCGCGCCGGGGCGAGGTTTTACTTTTATACCGGGAGGCCTTATTCGGAGGACATTTCGGGTATCCCGATTCCACCGTACAACGCGTACCGATTCCCCGATTTTTACCGCTTCGATTTTCGTGTCGAGAAGCGCTGGACCGTCGGGAAGACAGGATACGTCTCGTTCGTCGCCGAGTGGCTCAACGCGACGCTACGGAAAGAGGCCTTTTCGGTACAATGCTCCCAGTTCGGAGACTCGAGCGATCTCGTCTCTTCGCTCCCCGGCTCGCGCTGCCAGCCGGACGAGGTCGGGCCGGTCACCATTCCGAGCCTCGGCGTCGAGGGTGGGTTTTAGCCCGCCGCCCGCTGCCAGCACTCGGGAGGTTTTCCCCTGCGCCTGCCCGCTGGTCCCGATCTCTCCGACCGTGACCCCGTCGCGCGCGATTTGCCAGCGCTCGTTCGCGGTTCCGTCGGAGCGCGATCGGGGCAAACAGCGGGCCCTCACCTCGTTGGCCGAGCCCCCGCTACCTCACGCTCGTTTGCGCTTGGATGCTCCGCGGAAGGCGAGCTCCATGTGCTTCATGAAGGCGCGGACGCGGCTGGTCTGTCGGAGATCGGCGACAGTGAGGAGCCACACGTCGTGAGAATAGGCCTCTTGAATTTCACCGATCCGCACGAGGCGCGGATCGCGATCGCCGTCGAACGTGGCGAGGAAGTGCACCCCGACCCCGGTCGCGATCACCTCGCGGAGATCGGTCGTCGAGCCACCCACGCGCATCGCGATCCGGGCCTTGGGCGCCTTCGCCGCGAGCCAATCGTCGAGCCACGTCATTTGGAGTCGTTCGTCCCAATGCACCCACGGAAAATCGCCGTACGACGCGCTCGCGCCGGCCGCTTCGACGAGGGCCCGCTGGCCATAGACCGCGAAGTCGACCCGCCCCACCTTGCGACCGACGAGGTGCTCCGGAGGTGAGGCCGTCAAGCGGAGCGCGATGTCGGCCTCGCGGCGGGTGAGCGAAGCGAGTGTGTCGGTGAAGCTCACCGTGAGCTCCACGCTCGGGTGGCGCGCCACGAACGACGCGAACGCATCGCCGTAACCACGAAAGAGCATATCCATTGTCGTCACGCGCAGCTTGCCCTCGAGCTGTGCGTCACGCCCGAACACGCGGCTCTCGAGGGAGAGCATCTCGCCCTCCACGCGCTCGGCCACCTCGGCGATGTCTTGCCCCGCGGCGGTAGGGACGAACGCATCGGGGGTTTTGTCGAACAGTCGCACGCCGAGAGACTCTTCGATCGCGCGTACCCGCCTCCCGACCGTCGTGTGGGCCACCCCGAGGCGCGCTCCGGCGAGGCTGAGGCTCTGGTCGCGCGAGACAGCGAGAACGTAGCGGAGGTCGTCCCAATCCATGGTGTGCAGGTTTGCACAGGCGACGCGCGGAATCGATCGTTGCCTGAAATTTCTCGCGGCCTACTGTCCTCGAGAGCAAACGCGTCGGCCCGACCAACCGAGCGCCCGGCACTGCGGTCGTTCACGGCGTGCCGCCGCTCTTCGGTCTGACTCGACTGCTCTCGTGCCGCCATCGTCCCGTGTCGCGCGCCGTTCGTTCGCGCGCTTCTTCCGTATTGCCTCGTTTCGTCGCGCGCCCAAGTCGGCGGCCGGTTCGCGCCGGCGCTTCGTCGCGCTCGTCGTTCGCCTCTCTTCCAAGGATCCCCTCATGAAACGTCTCTCGTTCGTGACAGTCGTGTTCGTCGCTGCCTCGTTCTCGCCCATCGTGGCCTATGCCGAGGAGGGACAGAGCTCCCCTCCCTCGTCGCCCCCGAGTCCGCCCTCCGCGCCGCCTCCGGCGTCCCCGCCAGCGGCGGCGCCGAATCTGGCGACCGCGCCGCTGCCGGCCGTGCCCGAGGCCGGCGCCGCGACCCGAAACGAATCGGCCGAAGCGCTGACGGCATTTCGTGCGTGGGTCACGCCACGAGCGGAGCCGGAGCGCGCCTATCGCTGGATCGGAGCGGTGTCGGAGTTGGCAGTCGGGGGCACTCTGCTACCCGCCGGCGCGGTGCTCTATTCACGCGAAGGCTCGGCGGTGACGGGGGCGCTCATTGGTTTGGGTGTAGGCGGTTTGGTCGGAGGCCTCCGGACGGTAGTGTTCGGGAGCGACATCGACGCCCACGATCGCGCGGAGAGCGCGATGGAGCACGAGCGAGCGCTCGGACACGACGACGCGGCGGTGCTCGCGGCGGGCGAGAACGAGCTCCATCGGGCCGCGGATTCGCAGAGGCTCGAGCGTTTGGTCGGCGGCGGCATCGGGGCGGGCCTCGGCGTGGCCGCGCTAGGGTGGGGCGCGGCCTTCGCGGCGGCCGATTTTACGAGCAGCTCGTTCACGCGCCGGCAGCAAGACGGAGTCTCGGTCGCGCTCCTGTTGGGCGGCGCGATATGCACCGTCACGAGCCTCCAGGCGCTCCTGTTGCCGTCTACGGCCGAGGTCTCTTGGCAAGGGTATAGCCAAACGAAGCGCGCGAAGTCGGTCGCCGCGTTCGCGCCGAGCGAGGTCGCGTTCCACGCCACTCCGCTCCCCGGCGGCGGCGCGAGCGCGGGGATCTCGGGGAAGTTCTGAGTCGTCGAACTGCCAACGATCCTCGCTCGCGAAGGACGGGTCGCGTGGCGAGCGCGCGTTCGCCCTCGCGGATTCATCATAATCGAGCTCGCGCTCAGCGCTCCGGAACGGGGACGTCCACTTCGTTCGGGTCGAGCGGGGGCGGACGGGGGCGCGGGTGGCGCTGGCGCGGGCGGCAGCGGGGGCCCCAGCGTCGGCCTCTGGATCGTCTCCGGAAAGGCCGAGTCCATGAATGCCAAGTTCGAGGTCGGCGCGGGGAGGCGCGGGCGGCGGACCGCTCCCCGGCGTAGCGGGCCGGCGCGCCGACAGGCTCCCGAACTAACGAACGCCCGGGAGTTGTCGTCGTCTCAGTTCGCCGCGTCGAAGATCCTGCGGACGTAGGCCTTTACGTCGGCCGGGGGCTGATAGAAGCGGTACGTGGTGTGGCTCGCGAGCCCGTTCTTGCCATTCAAGAAGTCGGAGATTTGGGCGCGGAGGCTGCTCTTCATGCGCGCGCCGGCGAACACCACGTGAACGTGGCGTACCTCCGACGAGGGCCAGCCGTCTTGGCCCGGGTTGCGGAAGAACGCCGCGAACCCGAGGCTGTCGAGGCGCGCGATGAGCTTCTTCACCTGCGCGTCGCTGAGCCCCCGAACGCTGAGATCCGTCGCCGCAGAGTAGGCACGACCGCTCGCGACTCCGTCTTGTGCGTGGGTGCCCGCCGAGGCGGCGGCGTTGCCGATCGTCTGCGTGATACGCGCAGAGGTGATGCCCGCGCAGCGGAGGCGGTCCGACGCGGTGGGGTGAAGTCCGAAGCGCAACGTCGCGTCGACGTGCGGACACGCGGGGGCGGGCGCGACAGGCACCTTGCACGAGTCGTCGCGACCCGGATTCACCGCGCAACCGGCCGGGCACTTGCGGACCACGGTCGCCTTGCCAGGGCCACTGCAGCGATAGAGCGTGCCTCTCGTGCCGCCGGAGACTTTGTCGCCCGCGCAATACTCGCCCGTCTTGGCGTCCGAGTCGCAGCTCGCTCCTGCGACGAGCCCCTGTGCAGTGGAGTCCACCTCTTCGCCGCCTTCCTCGATATCGATGTCTTGGTCGAGCGAAGTGGCGAGTCCGTCGTCGAAGTTATCGGGCAGTCCGTCGGCGGGGTGATCGTCGCCTTGGTCGTTCTCTTCTTGCGCGACCGCGCCATCTTCGGCCGTCTCTACGGCGCAGCCGGGGAGCGCGCCGAACGAACCGACCGCGAGTCCGAGGAGGGCGAGGGGGAGCGCGAGCTTGCGGAGCGATTCGGTTTTCATGACAGACCCGTTTGCAGGATGAGGGCCAGCGCGCTCCTCGCTGCGACCCTGCGTTCGGTCGCGAATTTCCAGCGCGCGACGCAGCCGCCCGGCCGCGCATGGAGCGGCTCTGGGGCCGCAGAGACAGGGTAAGGTCATGTGGTCCCCGCCGGTTCGTAGCGTTTCGAAATGGGCGCGCCGCCTCTCCACACGGGCGAGGCGGCGCTTCGTAGCGAGCGCAAAGAGCGCCGCCATATCGGGCGTAAGAGGTAGTCGAATCACTCGAGGATGATCGGCCTCCAGGATCGGGGCATCTCCTCGGTGCGGAGGAAGAGCTTCACCGGCCCACGGTTGGGGTGGTTCTTCGTCGCTTCGACGACGACCGGATACGACGACTGCGTTCCCCAGCGATTGTCGGAGTGGGTGAGGTTGAGCTGAGCGCTCCCGAGGGTCGTCCTCGTTGGAGGGGATGGCTTCTGCGATCCCGTTGAGGCCGCCCCTCGGTCGGCATGTCGCTCGTCGCGCTCCGGTCGGCTTCCACCGCGGCGACCAGCCGTGTCGCGATCGTGCTCGGCGAGATAGGCAATATCGTCTCGCCGCGCGGAGCGATATGCGCGAGCGCCCCGGCGGCCGCTGCGCTCGTGCTCGGCGCGTATCCGCACGAACGCAGGTGTTTTCCTAGGATTCGCGTGGTTCGGCGAGGGCGGCACGAGCGCTGCAAGGTGCTCCGTCAGGCTCGACCATCGGGCCGCGGAGGTCTGCCATGCTCACCATCATTCTCATCGTTCTTCTCGTTCTCGCGCTCGGTGGTGGCGGCTGGGGTCACTCGCGCTTCGGAGCGGCGGGTTGGTCGCCTGCGGGGCTCATCGTCCTCGTGCTCCTCGTCATGTGGTTCACCGGCAACCTCCGCTTCTGAGCGGTTCGCGCGCTCGCGTCGCGGTCGCTGGTATCGTCGCCGCGTGGAGATGTCGCTACGCGGTGGGCCGAAGGTGGTCGTCTCGATCGTGTCGGCGCTCGCCCTCGGATGCCGCTCCACGCCTTCGGTCGCCACGAGCGTCACGGGGGACCTGACCGTCGACGTCTCGGGCTGCGCGTCGGTCGTCGCGATCTCGGACAGCGGCACCGCGTGTGCGCTCGCCGAAGATCGCAAGGTGCGCGTCCTCGTCGCTCTCGGTGAGGGCTCGCTGTCTGCGCACGCGGGCGCGAGCGTCGTACCTCTCGGCGAGCCGCGCTCCAACGCGATGGGTGTGCTCTACACGTTGTCGATTCCGCTCGAGGTTTCTGCGGTGATCCTTCGTCGCGAATCTCCGGGCACGGCCTCCGAAGCGACGGTGCGGTTCGCGCCATCGCCACGTCCGACGTGGTTCGCGGACGCCAACACGAAGCGGCAAAAGGGTGACCTCGACGGGCGCTCGCGCTCGCGACGCCAGGTCTCGCTTCGACTTCGGGCCGACGTGGTCGTAGCCCCCGCGACCGTCGTCGACGACACCGCCGCTGCGTCCTTGGCCCATGCACTCTACACAGATGCCGACGCAGGGGCCGTCGGCGACCTCGATCTTCCGCGCCGTCTCCACCTCGCGCGCGTCGCCGCCCAGCGCGCCGGAAAGCCATGGTGGAAAGCATTTCGCGCGTTTGCACGATGACGAGACAGACTCGTTGAAAGGTCCTGCGTCAGAGCTTGTGTGCGCCGAGTCAGAGTGGCACTCTCCCGCGCCATGCGTTGGACCTCCGCCCGTTCGCTCTTCGTTGTTTCGTCCTCGGCACTGCTCGGGCTCGGCGCGATGACGGCGTGTGCTTCGTCGCACGAGGGCGAAACGATCAGTGAATCCGAGAGCGCGCTGAAGCGGAAAGACATCGAACAAGACGAGCCGCGTGCGCCTCGCGGCGCAGGCACGGGTGGCGCGGATACGTCGGTGCCGCCGTCGTGATTCAGCCGCTCCCGCCCATTCTCGTGCTCCAGCCCACGTATCGTGGTGATCCGAGGGAATTCACCCTTCGTCGCGCGATGGCGGGGGACACGTGCTCCGCCATTCCCAACACGGTCACCGAACCGAACGGCAACCGGTATGTGTACGATACCTATGGTCGTTACCGCATCTACGCGCTGCCCGCGTCCGCGCCGGTAGAGTTCCGCAACCGCACGTGCAAAATCACCTTCGAGAAGGCTTGCAGCGCCCCCGCGAACGCCTTCTCGAACCCGCGCGCGACGCTCGCCCTCGCTCCGGCCGATTCGCTCGTCGACGCCACCCTCCATTTTTATGGCGGCATCGGCCACTGCGACGTCTGCGGATACGCCTCGGGATCGCACATCTGCGCGGTGCTGCCTTGGGACTACTTCACGTTCGAGATCGACTCCCAACAGTACACACACGAGGTCGCGCCGGACCTGACGGTGTTCGAATTCGAGCTCCCCACCTCGGTGCAGCCGCAAGACGTCCGCATTCGCCGCGGCGGTCCGTTCTGATCGTGACGAGCCCCGCGCGCCTCGTCGCCGAACGAAGGCATCAAAGAAGCCGGCGCAGCGTGAGCACGCCGGGCGACATGGAAGCCCTCGTCGGTCGCGCGATCGCGCGTGAGCCAGAAGCGGTGCGCGCCCTCGTTCGTGCCCTCGGCCCCGTCGTGCAAGGTCGCGTCGCGAAGGGCCTTTTTCGTCGTCGCGGGGGCTCTTCGCAAGGGCGCGACGTGGCGCAAGAGGTCGAAGATCTGTCACAGGAGATCTTCCTCTCGCTCTTCGAGAACGACGCGCGCGCGCTTCGGGCGTGGGACCCGGCGCGTGGTCCGCTCGGTGGCCTTGTCGCGCTCATCGCGGACCACCATGTTCATTCCGTGTTCCGCTCCGGCAAGCGCCGCCCCTGGTCGGCCGATCTCGACGTGCTCCCCGAGCCGGACGCTCCCGAGGCCGAGTCGCGATCGCCCGAAGCGAAGGTCGCATCGGCGGAGGCGCTCGAGGTCCTCCTCGATCGACTGCGCGCCGAGCTCTCGCCCAAGGGCTTCGACGTGTTCGTACGCCTCTACGTGGAGGAACATTCCATCGAGGCGGTCGCGGCCGACCTCGCCATGACGGCAGACGCGCTTTATGCGTGGCGCAGCCGCCTCTCGAAGCTCGCGAAGAGGCTCGCGCGCGAGCTCGACGGAGCGCCGGTGTCGGATTCCGCGGCCGAGCGGCGTATATCCGAGAGAGAGGCACCGTGAGCTCCCCTTCCTCCCACGACGACGACGCGCTTCTCCGTGCACTCGGTGCGCACGAACGCGACGATCGCGCCGCGAGCGCCGAAGCTTCGAGCGACGCCTCCGGGGGGAGGGTGCCTGCGTTCGACGACGCGATGGCCGAGCGCATCGCCGCGAAGATCCTCGCCGCGCCGCCATCTGCGGCTGAGTCAGCGTCGGCGTCGGTGGCAGCGTCCGGGGGGCCCACCACGTCCGAGAGCGAGGCGCGATCCGGAGCGCCGCTCTCGCGTCCGCTCCCGCGCCGCTTCTTCTTCGTCATGGGCCCCATCGCCGCGGCGGCCGCGATCCTGCTCGTGCTCGCCATGAAGCCGGCCGACACGCTCCTCCCCGGCTACGAGATGTCGGTCGTCGCGGCGAAGACCACGCGCTCCGATCCGAACGCGCCCACCGCCGAGACCGTGCTCGATCCCGCAGGCGATTTCGAGCTCGTCGCGAGGCCGGCGGTGCCCTCTCCGCGGGTCACCGTCCGTGCGCTCCTCGTGCGCGAGGGCAAAGCCGCCCCGTGGAACGTGCCCACCGACGTTTCCCCCGATGGCGCCGTTCGGATTGTGGGCAAGAATGCGGAATTGTTCGGGAATCCGCGAGGGAGGGCGACGGTCGTGCTCCTCCTCGCGTCTGGCGCGCGGCAGCCCTCGATCGCCGAAGCGCGCAACATCGCAGAGGGGAAGCGGGCCCCCGATGCGGCGCTACGAGTCGTCCGCGCCGATCTTCGTTTCCTCGAGCCTTGAGCGACGCGCTGTTACGCGAGCTCTTTGAGACGCGTGACCTGGAGCTCGCGGTTCGCGGCGACCGCCTCGAGCAGATCCGAGAGCGCCTTCTGATCGTGCACCGCGGGCAAGCGCTCGTATTGCCCGTTCCAGAGCTCCAGCATCACGCCGCGATCGTCGAGGACGAGGCGGTCGATCTGAGCCCACGCCCAACGCTTGAGGCGCGGCATGCCGAACATGAGCACCTCGCGCGTCTCGATGCCCTCGTTCGTCACGATCACCCCGCGCATCCACGAGCGCAGCACGGTGCCGAGCGCAGACACCATGATCAGGATCGAGAGCGGCTGCGCCCCGAGCGGACGGTTGCGATCGCCCTCGACGATCCACACGAAGAGCCGCGAGCTCGAGCTCCCGTTGTAGGCCGCGAGCACGATCCCCGCGACGACGAACGCGAACGCGAGATACACGAGCGAAGGCAGCCGCGCCTTCATCGGCGCGATGAACGTGCGCCGCAGCGGTTTGTCCGGCGCGAAGCTCATGTCGAAGCGAGCGACCGTGCCGTTCACCTCCGTGATGGAGGGACGGTCTTCGTCGATCACGTCGGCCAAGTCCGGGAGGTTGCGCGCGCGCTCGCCTGCCGCGGCGGTGTCCTCGGAGGTCTTCGATTTGCCCTTGGTCTCTGCGCTCACGAGGTCCATTCCGAGGAGAACACGAGAGCGTTTCTCCACTTTGGGTTTTTGCAGAAGGTAAAATACCCCTGTAATTTTCCTGATCTACAGCTTCAGGCCTCGTGCTCGCTCGGCTCCGTCAAGTCGAGGTTTTTCCCCTCTACTTCGCGGCGGTGCTCGCGCATCGTGGCGATCTCGCCCTTCGTGGGGTTGATCACCAGGAGCCCGTGGTCGGCGTCGAGGAGCGCGATGTCGCCGTCGGAGGCCCAGCGAAAAAGCCCCTTCACGCCGACGATCGCGGGCACGTCGAGGAGCGCGAGGAGCGTCTTGGTCCGCGGACCGAACGCACGCTCCGAGAGCGCGACGCCGCAGGGTTGCGTGCGGGCGGACACGAGCAAGTCGAACACGGTGAGCGCGTCGCCGACGAGGAGCGCCTTCGAAGGAAGCTCGGCGCGCTTGTCCGCCACCGCGAGCATCGAGACCGCGTCGCAAAGATCTTCCACGTCGCGCGCGCGCTCTTCGAGGAACGAGTCCCGCGTGAAGCTCGCCGCCGTGCGCGTGACCTCGCGCGCCACCCTCGCGAGCGCCTGCGGAATGCCCCCGTCGATCGAGACGAGCTCGAGCGCCCGCTCGCGAAAACGCTGGTCCCCCAGGATCTCGAGGTAGGTCCCGAGGAAGCGCACGCCCTCTTCCAGCTCGCGCAGCCGCGCCTTCTCGGCGAGACCAAAGATGGCCTTCTCCGCGACATCGAACGCGCCCCGGAGCCTGCGCTGCTCGAGCTTCACTTCGTCGCGATCGAGTGGCTTCTCCGCGGGGCGCGCGGCAGGCCTTCGGAGCGCGGCGACCGCCCCGAGCGCGCGCCCACCGACGAACGGGAGCCCCGGCAAGGTGACCTTTCGTGTCCCTCCGCCGGCCTTACGATCGGCACGTTCGCGCCGCACGTCGAGCAGCTCGGCCTGAGAAATCCCCGCCGCCAAGAGGCCGCCCATCAGCGCGAGCACCCCGATGTCGCTCTCCGAGAACGCGGTCTGCTTTCGCTGGAGCACGAGCGCTCCCAATGGCCCGCGCCGACCTCGCACCGGCACCGCGACGAACACCGGAAAACGCTCTTCCCCGAGGCCGTCGAAGTGCTTGTAGGATGCATGAGTCTGCGCGACGTCGGCCGAGATGGGCCGCATGTACTCGACCGAGCGCCCGGTGATGCCCTCGCCGACGGAGAGCCGAACTTGCCCGATTGCGCCCTGAAATCCGACGTTTCCGCGCATCACGAGCTCTGCGCCTTCGCCCTCGAGCACGTAGAGGGAGCACACCTCGGCGTCGAAGATCTGGGCGATGCGGCGCGGGCCCTCGTCGAGCAACGTGCCGAGCGGCATGGGGCGGGCGGTGAACGCGACGAAGTCGAGGACCCCGTCGAGCCGTGCGTCTCCCCGCCCATGAACTTTCTCGGTCTTCGCCATCGTGCGTCATGTTCGCGCGAGCCGTCGCACACGTCCAGGTGAAGGGTGCTGCACGTGCCTCGTGGCGATGGGAAGCCGTGTTCGCACGCGTGCTCGGTAGCCTTCCGAAGCGCGCGCGGCAGCCGCTGATTTTGCGTCGACGCGGCGAAATCCACTTCGCGCCGAGCCTGCCCTCTGCGGATCCGGCGGAGTAGTGCTAGGACGCCGCCATGCACGACTTTCCCTCGCTCGAGTGGGCCGCGGCCTACAAGGACGCCATCAACGCGAACCCCGAGTACCGCCTCCACGGGAAAGACTGGACGCACGGCGTGGTCGCGTTCGTCGTCAAGGCCGACCCCGCCCTGCGCATCGAGAAGGACCTCGGCCTCTGGCTCGACGTACACGCCGGCGAGTGCCGCGAGGTGAAGATCATGACCGCGGAGGAGGTGCAAGCCGCCGCCTTCGTCATCGTCGCTCCCTACGCGATGTGGAAATCGATCATCAAGAAGGAGATCGATCCCATCAAGGCGATGATGCAAAACAAGGTGAAGCTCACCAAGGGCCACATGCCCACGATCGTGCGCTACGTGAACTCTTCGCGGCAGCTCGTGGAGTCCACCTCGCGGGTGCCCACCAAGTTCCGCGACGAGTAAAGAGGCAAGATGCCGCGCCGTTCGGGCGAGTCGGGGCAGGCCGCGGGCGAAACGTGGCGTGCCCTCGCGACCGTCCTTGACCTGCGAGGCGAACAAAAACGAAGATACGTGGCATGCCCACGTCGAATCCTCTCGTGCTCGTCGCCGACGACGAGCCCTCCATGTTGGAGCTGGTAGCGCGCCACCTGACGACCATGCGCGAGCCGCGTGTCGAGGTGATTCAGGCGCGTGACGGCGAAGAAGCGTGGAAGCTCGCGCGAGAGCACCTGCCCGATCTCGTCGTCCTCGACGTGATGATGCCGGGCATGAGCGGCTGGGAAGTGTGCCGCAAGATCCGCGAGGACATCGCGCTCGCGCACACGGGCGTCGTCATGCTCACCGGCATCGGCGAGAACCTGAACCAGCTCACGAGCCCGCTCTACGGAGCCGACGCGTACATCGACAAGCCCTTCGAGTTCGACGAGCTCGACGGCAAGGTCCGCGACACGCTCTCGGCTCGCGCCTCGCAGCGCGAGGGTGTCTCGCGTCCGTCGCTGAACGGCACCACCGGCGGCGTGAAGCCCGCGCCCACCGAAGAAGAAGAGGCCCCCGCCTCGGAAGGCCCCCCGCGCCGCCGTCCGAAGGCCAAGGCTGCCGCGAAGAAGGCCGCGCCGAAGAAAGCCGCGCCGAAGAAGGCCGCGCCGAAGAAGGCCGCGCCGAAGAAAGCCGCGCCGAAGAAAGCCGCGCCGAAGAAAGCCGCGCCGAAGAAGGCCGCGCCGAAGAAGGCCGCGCCGAAGAAGGCCGCGCCGAAGAAAGCCGCGCCGAAGAAGGCCGCGCCGAAGAAAGCCGCGCCGAAGAAGGCCGCGCCGAAGAAAGCCGCGCCGAAGAAGGCCGCGCCGAAGAAGGCCGCGCCGAAGAAGGCCGCGCCGAAGAAGGCCGCGCCGAAAAAGGCTGCCAAGAAGGCCGGCAAGAAACGCTAAGCCGATCCCGCAGCGAAACCCCGATCACCCCGCGCTCCGAGAGGTCCGCGGGGTGTCTCGTTTTTGGGCGGGTCTTGCGTAGAGAAAAGTTTCGTGTACGAAAGATAATCGAGGCGCGGGGAGAGCTGCGTCGGAAAGAAGGAGCGTTTCCATGGCGTCCCCGTACCGCGAAGAGCACGAGCAGTTCAGGAAGACCGTCCGCACGTTCGCCCAGAAGGAGCTCGCTCCGTTCGTGGACGAATGGGAAAAATCCGAGTGCTTCCCGAACGAGGTCTTCAAGCGCGCCGGTGAGCTCGGGCTCTTCAGTGCACACTACAAAGAAGAGCAAGGCGGCATCGGCGGCGACTACTGGTTCAGCGTGGCCAAGGGCGAAGAGCTGCCTCACTGCCGCTCCGCTGGCGTGTCGATGGGCCTCCTCGTCCAGGGCGACATGGCCACCCCCGTCATCGGCGACCTCGGCACCAAAGAGCAGATCGAAGAGTTCTTGAAGCCCGCGCTCAAGGGCGAAAAGATCGCCGCGCTGGGCGTCACCGAGCCGAACGCCGGCAGCGACGTGGCCGGCATTCAAACCTGGGCCCGCAAAGACGGCGACGACTACATCATCAACGGCGCGAAGACCTACATCACGAACGGCACCCGCTCCGACTTCGTGACGCTCCTCGTGAAGACCTCACCCGAGCAAGGCGCCCACGGCTGCAGCTTTTTTCTCGTGCCGTCGAGCACCAAGGGCTTCATCGTCGCCAAGAAGCTGAAGAAGGTCGGCAACTGGGCGAGCGACACGGCGGAGCTCGCGTTCGACGAGATGCGCGTGCCCAAGCGCTACCTCCTCGGCGAGGAGAACATGGGGTTCATGTACCTCATGCAAAACTTCCAGACCGAGCGCCTCATCGCCGCCACGAGCTGCTGCGCGGGGCTTCAACTCGCGATCGACGAGGCGATCGCGTTCGGTCGTGATCGCAAAGCCTTCGGCAAGCCGATCATCAAGCGCGAGTACTGGCAGCACAAGTTCGTCGAGCTCCTCACCAAGCTCGAAGCGGGCCGCGCGCTCTCGTACAAAGCGGCCGAGGCCTACAACGACGACAAACACGTCAACAACGGCCAGGTCAGCATGGAGACGGTCAAGCTCATCAGTATGGCGAAGGTGTTCGTCGGCGAGCTCTCGTCCGAGATCATCGACCAGTGCATGCAGTTCCACGGTGGCGCCGGCTACATGGAGGAGTACCCCATCGCGCGCGCCTTCCGCGACCAGCGCCTTCTTCGTATCGGCGGCGGCACCACCGAGACGATGCGTTATTACCTCGCCAAGCTCATGGGCCTCTGAGGCACGTACGCACCCACACGAGGCCCGCGGTTCCTTCGAGGATCGCGGGCCTTCGTCTTTTGCAGATGGTCGCGCGCTGCGCACGAGCGGCTCGAAACACGCGGCGAACGGCAGTCACGAAGAGCCGCGTCCAACCATGCAGCCGCGCGGGCTCGGGCGCGCTACGCTCGAGAGAATGAAGCGCCCTCCCTCGTCGATCTTCGACGTTCGCATCGCGACGCTTCCCCGGTTCGTGGCGATGAGCGCGTTCGGGCTCGCCCTCGTCGTCGCGCGGGTGCTCACCACCCACAGCATCGGGTACACGTTCCTCGCGTGGAACCTCTTCCTCGCGTGGGTGCCCTTCGCGCTCGCGAAGGCGCTCGAGTCGCTGGTGAAGAAGAACGTGCATCGTGCAGCTATTTTGGCGACCGGGGTCGCGTGGCTGCTCTTCCTCCCGAACGCGCCTTACCTCGTGACCGACGTGATGCACCTCCGCCACTCGCAAGGTGCGCCGCTCTGGTTCGACGCGGTCATGCTGATGACGTTCGGGTGGACCGGGATCGTGCTCGGGGTGGAGTCGCTGTCGATGGTGGCGAAGCTCGTCGCCGATCGTGCGGGGGTGGCGCTCGCGCGGGTGTTCGTGGTGCTCGTCGCGCTCGCGACGGGATATGGCATTTACCTCGGCCGCTTCGTGCGGCTCAACTCGTGGGACGTGGCGCGCCACCCGGGCTGGGTCGCGCGCGAGATCGCGGCGCCAGTGGTGCACCCGATCGACACCATGCGCGCGTGGAACGTGACGCTCGTCGTGGCGGCGTTGTTCCTCCTTACGTACATGACGATGCGCAGGCCCGCGGAGCCGAAGGAAGACGGCAACGGCGCCTGAAATCGTTATCCTCGGCGCACGATGCCGAACGATCGTCACGCGGTGGCGCTGTTGGGACTTTGGCTCCTGCTCTCGGAGGCCACGAAGCTCGTCGGGGAGACCAAGCCGCTCCTCTTGTCGATTCACGGCCTCGGCGTGCTCGTGGCGATCGTGCTCCTCGCCACCGCGGCGAACGGTCGCCAAAAGCCGGGCTCCTCGAAGCCCGAGCGCGCCAAATAGCCCGCGCCGGCGTCGCGTTCTAGAGCGCCGATCGGGTTGAAGGACCGAGGATTTCGCGCGGTGAGCAAGCTGCGTCACCAAGGTGCGCGCGACGACGACGACGCTACAGGCCCGCAAGTCCCTGACGAGGGACGGATAGTCTTCTATCTTAGGAGGAGCAACGACGAGCGGCGCAGCTCACCGCGCGAAAGCCGACGACGCTGCAGGTCCGCAAGTCCCTGACGAGGGACGGGATTCAACCTGTTCGGTGCTCTAGGTTCGCTCTCGGGACTCTTCCGTCACCGAGGTTGGTTACTGGCGAAGAGCGAGCGCGTCATGTCGTTCGAGAGCACCACGAAGGTGAGCACACCCAAGATGGTGCCGAGTGGCATGTTCGTGCAGAGCAGGCCCGCCATGATGTAGACGAACGTGAGGTTCTTCTTCGTGGCGAGGCAGCGGCCGGCGAAGATCGTGAGCGCAGCCATCGTGAGGCCCACGAGCACGCCGCCGATCCCAATCGCGAGGAACATCCACCCGAAGACATCGGGAGGCGGGTTCGCCTGTCCGTGGTTCATGTCGCCGTTCAAGAACGCTGCGCCGAGCACCGCGTAGATGACGAAGATGAACGCGACCGGCACGAACAGCCCGCCGAGCACGTAATACCCGATCGCGAGCTGACCGAGGTGTTGCTCCCCGCGCGGAGAAGCGAACGGTGGCGGTGGCGGCGGCATGGGGCGAAATGGCGTCACGCCCAAACGATATCCGAGGGTCGGCCCGTCCGCGAGCGCCGCAGATCGGTCCTCACGCTTGCCCGAACGCCATGATTTCGCGCGCAAAATCGCGAAGGTCGCGCGTTCCCCTCGCTCCAGGGTCGATCGCTGCACGGATTTTGCTTCGACGAAGCTAGGGTAAGCCACGCATGGAATGGATCGTCCCCCTCGTCTCTCTGATCGCGATGGAGCTCGTGCTCGGCATCGACAACATCGTGTTCTTGTCGATCTTGGTGTCGGCGCTCCCGGAGGAGAAACGGAAGCTCGCGCGGAACGTCGGCCTCGTGCTCGCGCTCGTGGCGCGCCTCGTCTTGCTCCTCGGCATTCGCTGGGTCATGGGGCTCTCCACCGCGCTCTTCCACTGGTCGTGGATCGGCTTCGTGCCGGACGCTTGGGTCCAGAACCATCACGTCGACGCCGTCACCGGGCGTGACATCGTGCTCCTCCTCGGCGGCGCGTTCTTGATCGGAAAGACCACGATCGAGATTCACAAGAAGACCGTCGGCAACGAGCACGAAGAGGTCGCCAAACAAGCCAAAGGCGCAAGCTTCGCGAGCGTGCTCGCTCAAATCATCGTCCTCGACTTGGTGTTCTCGCTCGACTCCGTCATCTCCGCGATCGGCATGGTCCAAGAGGTGTGGATCATGTATGTTGCAACCATCGTCGCGGTCGTGTTCATGGCGGCGTTCTCGGGCAAGGTGTCGCGCTTCGTCGACGAGAACCCCACCTTCAAGATGCTCGCCCTCTCGTTCCTCGTGCTCGTCGGGGTGATGCTCTTCGCCGAGGGCATCGGCACCCACGTGAGCAAGGGTTACCTCTACGCGGCGATGGCGTTCGCGTTCCTCGTCGAGATTCTGAACATGCGTGTCCGGAAGAAGGAAGACAAGGCCGCGCGAGAGGCGAAAGGCGCGGTCGCGGGCGCACCGAACGCCGAAGAAAAGGCGGCCTCGTCGCCTCCCGCGTCTGCGAAGTAGCCGGTCACGATCACGAGCTGGTTCGGGGTACGCTGTCGAGACGAGGTCTCGCCATGTCTTTGTTCCCGAAGTGCTCCTTTCACTACTACCTCGACAAGGGCGCGCGGCTCGTCCCCGGGCAGCGAAACGCGGGCCGGCTCGTGCTCGACGTGCCGGAGGCGATCACCCGCGCCGAGCACCTCGTCTTGGTGCTCAAGTCGCAAGCGTGGGCAGGATACGGCTCGGGCAAGAATCGCCGCGTCGTCCGCAACGAGCTGCTGCGCCTCCCGCTCCGGGTCGACATCCCGCACGGCGGAATGCCCGTCGGCAAGCACGAGTACCCGTTTCATTTCGATCTTCCGGATTGGCTCCCCCCGGCGTTCGATGGGTACGACTGCGGCATCGTGCACGAGCTCGAGGCCACCCTCGACGTCGACTGGGCGATCGATCCAGTCTCGCGCGTGAACCCCCGCGTCGCGATGTTGCCTACTCACGGCCGCCGCCTCCCCAGCGTGGTCCGCTCTCCCAACGGCTTCCACGAAGCGATCGTGCTCGAGATCACGCTCGACTCCGCCGTCATCGCGGAGGACGAGCCGCTCTCGGGAAAAATAGCGCTCCGCGCGGGGGCAGACGCGCGCATGGACGCCGTGGTCCTCACGTTCTGCCGCATCACCACCGTCGCGATGGGGCACGGCGATCGTCGCAAGTCCGAGGTCGGGGTGGTGCGCCTCACCCCCGCGATGCTCCACTCCGGCGAGCCGATTCCATTCCTGTTTCCACCCGATGAAAATGGAGTGCCATCGTTCGGCGGGCCGCAGCTCGTGGTCGATCACGTGCTCCGTGTCTCGGTCGACGTTCCCTGGTCGTTCGACCCGGAGATGGAAGTCCCTTTCACGATTCTGCCGAAAGGCTCCTCGATCGAAGGGGAGGGGAGCGCCGTCGCCGTCGGTGGTGAGCGTCTTCGCCAAATGGCAGGTTATCTCGCGCAGCGCACGGGCCTCCAAGAGGGCACTCCGCCCGTGCTCGTGCGGGGAAAACAAGGCCCGGTCACGTTCCAGCTCTCCGATGCGCCGCGCGGGGGCGGGCTCGGGGTGGAGGCCGTGATTGCCTATCCCGCCATGGGGCTCGACATTCGCATGCGCCCGCTCGGCATGCTCGACGGCTTCCGGAGCGCTACCCTCGTGCCGCCGGAGCTTCGCGACAAGTTCCTCCTTCAATGCGAAATCGCGGAGCGGCGGTATTCGCGCCCGCCGCTGGTCGAGGCAGACTTTCATCGTGTCTTGCACGGGCTCGCGTTCGCCGACTCGATCCGCATGACGGACCACCACTTGGCTTTTCACGTCGCGCTCCCCGACGATCCGGAGCGCCTCGTGAAGGCGGCCGAGTTCATCGCCGAGAAGGCCAAGACGATCGCGGCCCTGTATCCGTCGCTCCCGTTTCCCGCTGCCCTCGAGGGCTCGCGCGCCGCATGGGAGGCCGCCGCTCTCGAGCGCGATGGTTTCCTCGTCCCTACGGTGCCGCAGATCGTGGGCATGAAGATGCTCGTGCGGACCCTAGGCGGCGAAGAGCGCACCTTCTGGGTTCGCATCGGCACCGAGTGGGCGATCGTTCCTCATGGCTATGTGGAGGTCACCTGCCCGGAGGCCCCGATGCCCGCGCAGGCCGGGGAAATGCTCGCCGGGCGAATGCCTCACCCGCTCCTCGCGCCGCTGCACTCCACGTTCACCATGTCGCAAGAGGGGCACTCGGCGATACGCCTCCACACGAAGGACCTCGTCCACGATCCGCGGGTGCTCTTCCCCGCGGTCGACGCGCTCGTCTCGTTCATGCTCGACGTGCGAGGCGAGCGAAGGGTGAACGCGGCGTACCGTTGAGCCCGGTCGCACAAAAGGTGCATGGTGCACGCATTGTGCGCCGCGCACGATGAGTGGCCCGTCTCGTTCGTCGCGCATCACGCGAGGCCATCGACGCCTCCCCGGTACGCGCACCCGCGCGCGAGAGAAGGCAAGGGCCTTTCGTGGTGTCGTCGATGTCTAACGGACGAACAACGAGAGCCGAGCCTCCCTCGTCGCGGAGTCAGCGAGTCTTCTTGGGGGTGGCCTTCTTGGCCGGAGCGGCGGCCTTCTTGGGGACAGCCTTCTTGGTGGCGGGCTTCTTGGTGGCGGCCTTCTTGGCCGGAGGCGCGGCCTTCTTGGTCGCTTTGGGTTTTGCCTTCGTGCTCCTCGCCGCGCTCTTCGTAAACGCAGCCTTCTTCGCCCTCTGGCCTGGCGACGTCTTCGACTTCGGAGCTGGCGTTGCGGCCTTCTTCGGAGCGCTCTTCGTGGCCTTCTTTCCGTCGTCGGCCGTCACGACCACGACGACGGGCTTCTCTTTCGCCGTGCTCCGCGGATGCGAGGCGGGCTGGGTCTTGATCGAGGTGATCTTGCGTCGTGCCAGGTGGAGGGCGAACGCGTCGACACCGCGTCCGTCCCACACGAGGGTGAACCCCGCCCAGCCCTTCGCGATGAAGCTCACGAACGTCGGCCAGCCCGCCTCGAACGCCTCCATCACCTCACGAATCTCGGCGGCGTACTCCTCCGGCAGCTCTTCGAGATTGACCTCCGGATGCCCGAACGCGATGCAAACGCGCTCGTCGTAGTCGATGAGGATCCCCGCCTCGGCGAAGGCCCAATCCATGAGCTCTTCGGTCGCCGCGTACACCTTCGGGAGCTCGCGTTTGAGCTTCTTCGCTCCCTCCTCCAAGCTGAGCGTGCAGCCGAGGGCGGCCCACTGATCCTCGAAGGCGCGGGCCTTTCCATCTTCGATCAGTACGAAATTCGCGCGGTGTCCCATGCACGAGAACTACCCGAGACACGCTCCCGGTGAATAGCCTCGTGCGTGGGAAAGGACACCCGCGCGATCAGCGGGCAGCGCGGAGCTTCTCCTCGAGGCCCATCTCGAAGAACGCGCGAAGCTCGCCCCGCATCGGGACAACACGTGCATGTTCCACGTATCTTCGCTCGAGCTTCTCGGTGAAGCGCGCGGCGGTGTCGTTCGCGACGCGGTAGCGCTCGCCCTCGTCGGTGTCCTCGTCGTGCACGTAGGCAACGTCGGTGAAGAGGCGTCGGCGAAGCTTCTCGCTGGTTCGCGACGAGAAGCCGGGGAGGCCGTGGGCGAGCACGACGTACTTGTCGACCTCGGCTTGGATCTCGAGCTCGAGCTGGGTCGTCTCGCGTCGTCGCTCCGAGCGCGCGGCGAGGTAAACGAAGTGGCTCACCCCCTCGATGATTTGGCAGAGCGGATCGAGGGAAGCATCATGGAGCGCCACCTCCGTCGCGCCGAGCTTCGGCATTCGGAGCTCGATTTCCAGGTCTTCTCCCGAGTCGCGAACGAAGAGGGTCTCGCGGTCCTCGCCTTCCGCGAGCGTCACGAAGTCGCCGACGTGAGGGAGAGCGTCGAGTCGATAGAGCCGCGTGAGCCCTTCTTTTACGCGCTCGGCGAGGGCAATTTCACGAACGAGGCCCGCGCCGTAGCCGTCGAGCCTTCGTGTCGCGCTCGTCACTGAAAGACCTTCTTGCCCTTCGGGGTGGAGAAGCCGTGCGCCGAGAGGGCGGAGGCGATGGTCTCGCTCTGCGTCTTTTGCCAGCGCTCGTAGAGCTTGAGGAGGCCCGTGACGCCCTCTGCGCCGCGCGCGAGGGTGAGGTTGGCGACCTCGGCCACGAGGGCGACGAACGCCTCGAACTTACGGGCGAGCTCGCCGAAAATGTCCGGACCGCCGTCGGTGCTGCCGCCGGTGAGCAAGCTCCCGGCCGACTCGTACGCGCGCGAGCCGATGTTGACGAGGTAGCTCTGGTCGACGCCGCGCCGCTCGAAGTGGTCGATGAAAAATCCACTCGAGTAGAGGGTGCCGTCTCCGAGGGCGCGAAGCTTCGCGAACCGCTCGCCGAGATCGTTGGTGTGGAGCGCTTCGTCGAGCAGGAACGCAAGCGGCCTGTCGAGGGTGGCTTCACGGTGGGCATCGGGCTTCGCGAACTCCGAGAGCACGCCGGCAAGGTAGGTCTTGGTGCCGGACGAGGCCTCGATCCGCCGCGCCTTCATCGCGTCTTCGAGGGCGTCGTGAAAGAAGCCGTCCAGGGATGCGGTCGCCAGGATTGTCATGGGAGTCCTCCTCGTAGTCAGGCTCCGACGCACTGCGCGACGCCGGGCCTCTCAAAAAGCTACCCACGAGGATCGACCTGGGCAATTTTCTTTGCGATCTTCGAGGCTTGACGCACCACTTTGGTGGCGCTCCATCCACGCGGCTGCCAACGTCGACCGGTCCACCCGTTCAGGTCGGTTCGCTCGAAAAATAGCGAATCATTTTCGCAACATGGAGAAATCGTCGTTTGGCACGCCGGCCTGCCTTGACGGTGGGCGCCCAGCGATTACGTTCGGCCCGCTGTCAGCACTCGTGCATCTCGAGTGCTAACAATCGACGGGGCAGGCCGCGGAACCGTTTCGCGCCAGTCTCGGAAGCACTTCGGAGGCCTCGGCCTCCTTCAGACCCGAACGCTCAGGAGTTACACGAACATGGCCATTCGCCCCCTTCAGGACCGCATTCTCCTCAAGCGCGTAAAAGAAGAAGAGAAGACCAAGGGCGGGATCATCATCCCCGACACCGCCAAAGAGAAGCCCATCGAGGGCGAGGTCGTTGCGGTCGGCAGCGGCAAGGTCCTCGACGACGGCACCGTTCGCCCGCTCGACGTGAAGGTCGGCGACCGTGTCCTCTTCGGCAAGTACTCCGGCACCGAAGTGAAGATCGAAGGCGAAGAGCGACTGATCGTCCGCGAAGACGACATCTTCGTCGTTCTGGAGAAGTAACTCGCGCCTTCGACGCCAGGACGACGTTCTCGTGCTCAGCGTACAGGAGTACGCCTCCGCGCGGAGAACGCCGTCCTGACGCCGAATTCGCTTCGTTCCTTCCCCAGAACGTTCGCGTCCGGGGGAGAAGAAGCGCGGGCTCGCGAACCAGATTTTTTTGTGCCCTACGGGGCTTTGATTCAGCAGAGGTAATGCACCATGGCAGCTAAAGAGATCGTTTATACCGAGACCGCTCGTAACCTCATTCTCGCGGGCGTGAATGCGCTTGCGGACGCGGTGAAGGTTACCCTCGGGCCCAAGGGGCGGAACGTCGTCATCGAGAAGAGCTTCGGCTCGCCGACGGTCACCAAGGACGGCGTCACCGTCGCCAAAGAGATCGAGCTCGAGAACCGCTTCGAGAACATGGGCGCCCAGATGGTGCGCGAAGTGGCCTCGAAGACGAGCGACGTCGCCGGCGACGGCACGACGACCGCCACCGTGCTCGCGCAGGCGATCTACCGCGAGGGCTCGAAGCTCGTCGCCGCCGGCCACAACCCGATGGAAATCAAGCGCGGCATCGACGCCGCCGTCGTCACCTTGACCGAGTCGCTCAAGAAGATGGCGAAGCAGACCAAGGATCCGAAAGAGATCGCCCAGGTCGGCACCATCTCCGCCAACGGCGACAAGGAGATCGGCGACAAGCTCGCGCAGGCCATGGAGAAGGTCGGCAAAGAAGGCGTCATCACCGTCGAAGAGTCGAAGACGGCAGAGACCACCCTCGACGTCGTCGAAGGCATGCAGTTCGACCGCGGCTACCTCTCGCCGTACTTCGTCACGGACCCCGAGCGCATGGAAGCGGTCCTCGAAGACTGCTTCATCCTCATCTCCGAGAAGAAGATCTCGAACATGAAGGACCTGCTCCCGGTGCTCGAGGCGATCGCCCGTAGCCAGAAGCCGCTCCTCATCCTCGCCGAGGACATCGAAGGCGAAGCCCTCGCGACCCTCGTCGTCAACAAGCTCCGTGGCACCCTCCACTGCGCCGCCGTCAAAGCCCCCGGCTTCGGCGATCGCCGCAAGGAAATGCTCAAGGACATCGCGACCCTCACCGGTGGCCAGGTCATCGCGGAGGAGCTCGGCCTCAAGCTCGAGAACGTCACCATCAGTGACCTCGGCCGCGCCAAGCGCGTCTCGCTCGACAAGGACAACACCACCATCGTCGACGGCGCCGGTGACAAAGAGAAGATCAAGGGCCGCATCGCCGAGATCCGCGCTCAGGTCGAGAACACCACGTCCGACTACGACCGCGAGAAGCTCCAGGAGCGCCTCGCGAAGCTCGTCGGCGGCGTCGCCGTCGTCAAGGTCGGCGCGGCCACCGAGACCGAGATGAAGGAGAAGAAGGCCCGCGTCGAAGACGCCCTCCACGCGACCCGCGCGGCCGTCGAAGAAGGCATCGTCCCCGGCGGCGGCGTCGCGCTCATCCGCGCGCAGTCGGCCCTCGACAGCCTCAAGCTCTCGGACGAGCAAATGTTCGGCGTGAAGATCATCCGCCGCGCGATCGAGGAACCCCTCCGCCAGATCGTGTCGAACGCGGGCCTCGAAGGCTCGATCGTCGTCAACAAGGTCAAAGAAGGCAAAGACGACTTCGGCTACAACGCCGCGAACGACACCTGGGGCAACCTGCTCTCGCAGGGCGTCATCGACCCGGTGAAGGTCGTCCGCACCGCCCTCCAGAACGCAGCTTCGGTCGCGAGCCTCATGCTCACCACCGAGTGCCTCGTCGCCGAGCGCCCCAAGGACGAGAAGCCCTCGGCCGGCGGCAGCGGCCACGAAGGCCACGGCCACTTCTGAGATTCGCGTAGCTCCTTGAGCTGCATGAACCGATGCGCCCCCTCGCGAGAAATCGCGGCGGGGCGCTTCGCTTTTGTGGTCGACCTTCGCCGCGCGAACACGTCGATGCGATCGGGATCGAAGCGAGGCGACGACACGTTTGGGTGTATGATGCACGTATGGGCTCGAGCCCGAGTCGTCCGCTCGTGGCGCGGCCGTTGGCGCCCGGCGTGGCGGCGTGCTGAAATACGGAAATGTACTTGTCCGCGGCAGCGCAGGGCCTCGTCGAGAGCGCGATGGCGCTGGCTGCGGAGCGCGCCCACAAGACGCTACGGCTCGCGCACGTCCTCCTCGCGATCGTGGACGACAACGAGGGGATCGTCGCGATCGGCAAGGCGCAGCTCTCGCGGCGAAGGCTCCGCGACGCGCTCGTTTCGGAGCTCGGCTCGGCCTCCCCTTACCGGAGCGCGACGCCGGTCGATCCTGCCTCCGACGCGGTGCTCGCCGCGCTCGCGCGCTCGCTCTCTTTCGCGAAACGAATCGGCTTGGTCGAGACCTCGGCCTCCGACGTCCGCGAGTACGTGATCGGGAGCGAGGAGCTCGCGGCCCTCGTGTCGTCTGCTCGCTTCGATCCCGATCGCATCGACGTGTTCGCGCGGGGGGCAGAGGTCGCCGCGCGCAAGTATCGGAGCCCGTTCGTGCTCGTGGAGCACGCGCTCCTCCACGCGCTCGAGATGGACGAGGTCCGCGATCCCCTCGTGCGGGCCGGGTTCGATACCGAGGCGCTCGGGACGAAGCTCGCCGCCCACGCGGAGTGGTCGCACTCGGGGGCGATCGTCGCCGCCCCGAAGCTCCTCGAGTTCGCGGTGCTCAAGGCCAACGTCGCCGACGCCCCCACGCTCTCCCTCACGCCGATCCTCGCCGATGTCCTGCGGAGGGGGGTCACGCGAAAGACGCTGAAAGCCGCTGGCATCGACGCTCACGAGGTGTTCCTCGGGCTCGTGCATGGTGCACCCGTTCACGTCGATCCCGAAGGCGCGGTGCGGCCCGAGCTCGTGTTCCACGACGACGACATGACGACGATGGAGCACGTCGTCGTCACGCTCCAAGAAGAGCTCGATCTCTCCACCGCGGACGCGATCGCAGCGATGCGCGTGGTTCACGAGGAAGGGCGATCGACGGTCTCGGTCGGATCACGTGACGCGCGCGCCGTCGCGAAGGCGATCCGCGCCCGCTCGAAGACCGACGGGATGCCCCTCCGCGTCGAGCTCGTCCCCTTGTAGATGTATGGTGCACATAGTGGTTGCGCTGGCGCTACGTGCATCATGCATATGAAATCATCGGGGCTCGGGCGGTTCGCGGCGCGCGTTTTCCTTGGGCTTCGGCACATCGAACGCACCGAGCGCGAAGTCATCGAGGTTCCGGTAGCGACGGCGCGGTGCGAGGTGCGGCTCGCGATCCTCGCCTTGCGCGTCGCGGTCGTCGCCCGTGTCGGCGTGATAAACGCTCGGGCCGAGCACGAGATCGTACGCCGGGATCTCACGGCCGTCCTCGCGGTGCGGCGCGACGCGGACGTGGAGCCCCGCGAACGGCGACGGCTCGCGTGATTCTCCCATGCCGAAGCCGAGGGCGACGACCATGGGGTCTCTTGCTGCGCCGGCGTCTGGCTTCACCTTCGGTTTTCCTTCGCGGACTGCGAACACCGCGCCCTCCGGTCCTATCGCGAGCTTCGTCTTCGGCGACGCGGCATCGCCGTGGTGATCGGTGAGGGTGATCTCGGCCTCCGTCGCCGCGCTCGCGCGCACGAAGAGGCGGAGCGAACCGTCGTCGCAGTGCTCGACCTTGCCTTCCACGGTCGGCTCGGGGGGCGCTGGCGCGGTGTAGCTCTTGGACCAATCGGCGAGGTGCGGCTTCTTCCACGCGTCGCCGTCGGTCCAGCGCGCGTTGGTGAGGCCGTCGCGCGCCTCGTATCCAGTCGCGACCGGACCCACCATCATGCGCGGCTCCCCTCCCGCGTCGACGACGAACACGCCGAGCCGCGCCGCCTCCGCGCCGAGCATGAACGCGTAGTGCGTATGCGCGTTCGTGGCCACCTCGCCGATGAAGTCGGAGCCTTTTTCAGCGAGGTTCGTGCGATCGGTGAAAAGATCGTAGTACCAACCCATGCGCTTCGGAGGGCCGTGCGAGTCGCCGCCGTAGCCGCCGTCGGGGGTGTACTCGGTCACCATCCCGAGGTAGCGCGCTTCGTCGCTCGTAAGCGCGCGGCCCTCGAGCTCGTGCTTCACGATCGTGATCAGGGCACGCAGCACGGCCGACGTCTTCGTGAAGTAGTCGCGGCTCGCTTCGTCGCGCCCGGACATCGCGCGACCACGCTCGGAGTACTTGAGCAGCGCCTCGTACGCGGGCAAGTGCGGCTCCACGTAGGCGTCGGGGATGTCGCACCCGTACGCGTCGTAGGCCGAGCCGCTCATCAGCACGAAGTTGTGACGAATCTGTCCATAGCCCACGAGCGCGCTGTCGAGACGAAGCGCGGCGTGGGCCTGCGTCTTCCAGAAGCTCGGGAGCCTTCCCTCCGCTGGCGTAGAGAGCGCGAGCACCGCGGTCATCCACGCGTCGTAGAGCGAGCTTCCCGCGGCCGAGTCGGCGCGTAGCTTCGGAGCGAGACCGAGCGCCACGTCGTGGCCCTGTTTCCTCCCCGCTCCGCGTGCTGCCGCGTCGTGACCGAGGAGCGCGCCGAACACGTCGGCGTCGAGGTTCGCGGGGTACACCGCGCGCATCACGCTGCCGACCGGATCGAGATCGGGCGCCACGCGCGCGCCGATCAGGGTCGCGATCGCGGGCAGCTTGCCCTCGTGATCGCCTGGAAAAACCGGCATCGGGTGAGTCACTGCATAGCGCACGTATTTCGCGCCGATCGCGGTCTTCAGCGCGTCCGGCGCGTTGGGGGCTTGGCTCGCGGGGAGGGCGAGCTTCTTGAACGACGCGATCGGCACGTCGTCGCGCACGCCGCCGAATGTAGAGTACACCTGCTCGAAGCGGTCGAGGTGCGGCCTCGCGTTCGCGCGATCGACGAGCTCCGCGACGAGCATTGCAACACGAGCTTCCCGCGGTGTCTCTGCTGGGGAGCACCCCCCGCTCACCGGGGTCGAGCTCTGGCACCCGCGCGTGACGAGGTTCCACTCGTGACGCGAGAGCCAGGTGAGGACTTGGAAGTAAGAGCCGAACGAGAGCGCGGGCTGCTTGCCGCCGGGGCTGTCGTCGGGGCGGTAGCCGGCGTAGTGGCCTGCGGGGGTGAACTTGGAAAAGTCGATGTCGCGCTTTCGGCCATAGATCTCGACCGTCTCGATGCCTGCATTCTCCCCGTATTTGTTCATCTTGTGGGCGAGGTCGTCGGCGAGCGCGTCGTTCTTGGGGAACCGGCTCGTCGGGCTCGGGCGCTCCATGAGTCGCTCCGCGACGGTGAGGTAGAGGTCCACGTCCTCCGCCGCCTCCGAAGCAGGCACCGAACGAAGCGCGGCGCGGAGCCCGGTGACGAGGTCGACCGCGCGCTTCTTGAGGTCGGTGCGCTCGATGCCTTCGAGGAGCGCGTCCTCGGAGCGGAACACGGCGTGGAGGATCGAGTCGGCGGTGACGTAGAGCGGGAGCTGCTCTTGGAACACGTCGTGGTAGGCGGCGACGTAGCTGTGCACCGGCCTGCGCTCGAGCACCACGAAGCCGTTCTTCGCGAGCAAAGCGCGCTCCGCTTCCGTGAAGTGAAGGTGCGCGTCTACCTTCGCCGCGTACTTGGGGGGCCTATTTTTGTCCCACGCCGTAGCAACGGGGGTCGGCGCCGGCGGCGGCATCGAGGTCATCGAGGAGGTCGGATCGAGCCGCGGCGCTGCGATGGCCCGTGTACCTTGCACGGTTTTCCTGGCCGCGTCGTCGATGTTGGATTGGGCGAGGAAGCACGTGTCGCCCTTTGTGGGCGGGAAGTCGTAGCGGTCCGCCATCCCGCACGGCTCGGGGGTGTTCGATTGGTAACCCTTGCAGAGGCCGTCGGGGCGTTCGAACGGCTTCGCTCCCCGGTTCGGCTCCGTCACAGTGGTGCCCATCGCGCAGATCGTGTCGTGGCTCGGGAGCTCGGCGCGCGCGGCCGACGACGAAGGAACCGCGCGCGTTCCCGCGTCCGCCGTCGTGGCGTTCGGCGCCTGCGCCGTGACCCCCGGCGTTGTTTCGTGGCAATGCAAAGCTCCACCGGCGAGGACGATGGAGACGAGCCCGAGCAGGAAACGACGGCGCATACCCGGAGCGTCGCACGAGGGGCAGGAAGTGTGACAGCGCACGTGAAACCGGCGCACACGACGCTACGCTCGAGCGATGGACGACCCGCGCGCCATCGTCGACGCGATCTTGCAACGTGTGCTCTCTGTGCACGGGCACCGCCAGATCTTCTTGTTCGGTCCCACTGGAGAGCCTTTTTGGGCTGCGCGCCTGCCGGTCACTGCGAAAGACCTCGTGCTCCTCGACATCGGAATGCGCCTCCTTCAGGAGGTCGAGCGCACGCGCGAAAGGCCATTCGTCGCCTACGAGCCGCGCCACGACCTCTTCACGACCGCCCTCGATGCGCGCGAAGATCTCTACGTCGTCGTCCTCCAAGACTCGCGGAGCGGTGCACCCGCCGAGGCCGTCGCAAGGCTAAAAGCCGCACTCTCCCGGCGCTGCGCACCGCGGTCTCTCGCCTGACGCGAGCCTCGTGATGCTCGTCCGCTCGGATCACTGGATACAAAAGTCGAGCGAGGCAGAAGCTCTCGCCTCTACCTCGCCCGGTTGCCTCCTCGAACTAAGCTAAGCGTTCAACCCGTTCTCACTGCTGCGCAGGCGCGGCGTGGATTCGGTGCTCGGGTCCCTTCTCGATCTTCGCGGCCAGCTTCTCGCGCTGCGCCGGGGTGAGCACCTCCGTGATCGCGGCGAGCTCTTGGAGCATGTGCTCGTGCATGCCCTTCATGCCCTTGCCCATCTCGGGCGCGTTCGCGGGCTTGGCGAGGAAGGCGCTCGCGTCGAAGGTCTCCTTCGTGAAGCTCTCCAGGCGAGCCTTGTGCTCTGCACGCATCGTCTCGAACTTGGTCTTCATCGCTTCGCGGTCGGCCTCGGAGGGCGCGGCGGGGCGATTTGCCTGCATTTTGGTGCGAATCTGCTCTTTCTGAGCGTCGGTGAGGTCGAGGTCTTGGAGGAGGCCGAACGCGCCGTTCATGCCCTCGGGGCGGCCGTGACCTTCGCCGCCTTCGGGGCGCGGGCCACCGTGGTGACCGCCGCCGTGGCCCATGTGTCCGCCGGGGCCGCCGGGGCCCTTGTGGCTCTCGACCGCCGCGACGAGCTTCTGACGCTGCTCGGGGGTGAGGGTGGCGTGGAGAGTGGTGAGTGCCTTCTTGGCCGACTCGAGGTGCGCGTTCATCGCCGTCGCATCGGGGGCGCCGGGGCCGTCGACAGCGAGGGTCGTGACGTCGACTTTGCCAGCTCGGACCGCGGCGGCGAGCTTCGCGCTATGAGCTTTCATCTTCTCTTCGCCACCCTGCGCCGGTGCCGGGGGGCGGGCCGCGTCGAGGGCGCTGCGAATGGTGCTCTTCTGCGCGTCGGAGAGGCCGATGTCCTCGTGGAGCGCGACGACCAAGAGGTGCTCGGGTCCGAAGAACCCGTGGTGCATCGGGCGCGCTTCGTTCGGGGCCTGCGTCTGGGACTGCGCTTGGCTCGCCGAAGCGGGGTCGGTCGACGCGCCGTTGGCGCTGCAACCCGCCATCGTGAGGAGAAGGCCGAACATCGAGAGCGAGGTCGAGAGGCGGAACGATTTCATCGAAGGGCTCCTTTGGAAACGCAACGTCGGGAAGTCGAGGAAGGGGCCCCGTGTCGTCGGGGCCAAGGGCTCGGCGGTTACCGCATCGAGCACGAGGACACCTAATGCAGCGGCCATGCCACGCGAAAATCCCTGCCATTTGCCCTGCTCCGACGCGGGAAGATGCGAGGTCCGCAGCGATGGAGTGCGGATTCCGCACTCGTGCACCGGTGTCCGCACTCGTCGCACCCTCCTCTTGCGGTGCGCGCGGAGACAACAGGCGTGGTACGCGATTTGCGATGCGAGCCGCAGAATGAGCACGTCGATCGAGGGCGCGGAGGCCCAAGCGTCCGCGGCGGCTGCGAAGCCGACCCCGAAACGACCCGCTTCATGGTCCGCGCGGGGGAGTCTCCCGATGGCGCTCCTCGCCGCGCTCGCGCTGGTGGCGACCGTCTTCGTCGCGCAGCGCACGCTCACCGAGGCGTCCGACGTGGTGGTGCGCGGCGAGGCCGACTCTCTCGCCGGCACCGTGCTCGCCGCCCTCACGGACAGCGAGTCCCCGCCGACGCAGGCCGACCTCGCGCGCGAGCTCGCGGAGCAAAAGGCAAAAGGCCTTCGTTACATCGCGCTCCTCGGACGTGACGGAAAGCCAACGCTGGAAGCAGGAGAGGCGCGCCTCGCGGGCAAGCCGATGGTGCCCGGCACGCCGGTGATCGCAGACGATCGCGCCCGTGTCGTCGCGCCCATCATGCCGCGCCATCACCAACGGTTCGGCCGCCACCAACCCGACGGTTCGCGCATCTTGCCGGACGGTACGCGTATCTTGCCGGACGGTACGCGCATCGCTCCCGACGGAACACAGCACGCGCCTCCCTTCGACGGCCCGCGCGGGCCAGGCCTCGGTCTCGAACGAGGCCCATTTTTCCCTATGCTTCTCGTGATCGAGATCGAGCCGCCGGTGCTCGCGCGTCTTCGTGGTGGGCTCACCCGCATCTCGGTCGTCGCGGGGGTGGCCGGCGCGGTGCTCGTCGCGTTCGCGGTCGCGTGGTCACGAAGCGCGAAGCGGCTCGCGGAGGTGGAGGCCCAGGCCGCGCGCGAGCAGCGCCTCGTCGCGCTCGGCACGATGTCGTCGGTGATGGCGCACGAGCTGCGTAACCCGCTCGCGTCGTTGAAAGGTCACGCGCAGCTCCTCCTCGAAGATCTCGAGGACGGTAAAATGAAGACCAAAGCCGCGCGCGTGGTCGCCGAGGCCGAGCGCATCGAGGAGCTCACGACGAGCCTGCTCGACTTCGTACGCGACGGACCGGTCGACGTGGAAGAGATCGCTCCGCACGACTTGATCGAGCGCGCGCTCCACGACTTGCCTCGAGATCGTGTGTCCGTGTCGCTCGATGGGGCGCCGAAGTCGGTGCGCCTCGACACCACCCGCGTCGCGCGCGCGCTCCACAATTTGGTGCAAAATGGGCTGCAGGCGAGCGACGAGGGCACGAAGGTGGATCTCGCCGTGTCGACGGAGCGCGACGATCTCGTCTTCAGGGTGCGCGATCGCGGCAAAGGGCTCCCCGAGGGAGCGGAGGCGCAAATCTTCGAGCCGTTCATGACCACGCGCGTGCGCGGCGTAGGTTTGGGCTTGCCCGTCGCGCGCCGGATCGCGGAGCAACACGGTGGCTCGCTCAAGGGCGCGAACCACACCGGAGGGGGCGCCGAGTTCGTCCTTCGTCTCGCGCGCACGATGGAGAAAGCATGAGTGAAAAACGCACCGGGCGCGCCCTCGTGGTGGACGACGAAGAGGGCGTTCGCTCGTTCGTCGCCGAGTCGCTCGAGCGCGACGGTCACGATGTGGTGCAAGCCGCCGATGGGAAAGCCGCGTTGGCCGCCGCGCGCGAAGAGCCCTTCGACGTGGTGATCACCGATCTGCGGATGCCGGAGATGGACGGGATGACCCTCGTCCGTACCCTTCGAACCGAACAACCCGACGTGGAGCTGGTGGTGCTCACCGCGTTCGGCGAGGTGGCGACGGCGGTGGAGGCGATGAAGCTCGGGGTGCTCGATTACCTGCAAAAACCCCTACATAGCCCGCGTGCGGTTCGTGAGCTCGTGCTCCGCGCGCTCGACCGTCGCGCGAGCTTGGCGGTACCTTCCACCCGCGAGACGAGACGTTCGTCGCTCACCTTCGGCGCCCCCGCGATGGTCGCGGTCACCGCTGCGCTCGAGCGTGTCGCGAAGAGCAACGCGACGGTGCTCCTCCAAGGCGAGAGCGGCACCGGCAAAGAGGTGGCGGCGCGCCTCCTCCACGAGTGGAGCCCCCGGAAGGCCAAGCCGTTCATGGCCATCAACTGCGCCGTGCTCACCGAGAACCTCCTCGAGAGCGAGCTCTTCGGCCACGAGAAGGGCTCGTTCACCGGCGCGCACGCGCAGCGCCGCGGTCGCATCGAGCTCGCCGACGGCGGCACGTTCTTCCTCGACGAGGTGGGCGAGCTGCATCCTGGGCTGCAGGCGAAGCTCCTCCGTGTGCTCGAGGAGCGAAAGTTCGAGCGGCTCGGCGGCGCGCAGGTGATCGAGGTCGACGTGCGGTGGGTGGCCGCGACACACCGTGATTTGCGCGCGATGGTGCGCGACGGCACGTTCCGCGAAGACCTCTATCACCGCCTCGCGGTGTTCCCCGTGAAGCTCCCTCCGCTCCGCGAACGCCGCGAGGACATCGTCCCCTTGGCCGAGTCTCTCGTCGCCGAGCTGTCTCGCGCGGCGGGGCGCGTGGTCCCCAAGCTCGACGACGGAATGAAGGCGCGCCTCGTCGTGGAGGCGTGGCCCGGGAACGTGCGCGAGCTCCGCAACGCCCTCGAGCGCGCGATGATCCTCGCCGACGGCGACGTGCTCCGCGAAGAGCACCTGTGGATCGAGCCGAGCGACGACAAAGAGGACAAACGAGCCGAGCCCGTGGGCGCCGAGTCCCTCGCCGACCTCGAACGTCGCACGATCGAAGCGACGCTCGCGGAGGTAGGTGGCAATCGCCGCGCCGCCGCGACGAAGCTCGGGATCGGACTGCGCACGTTGTACGACAAGCTCAAGAAGTATGGCGTGACATAACGTCTTCGCCACGCGCTCCCCGCCGTGGAGCCCGAGGCAAAGACTTTCTCGCTACCGCCGCGGAATGCGGTGGGTCTCGTCGAGCACGCGGAGGGTCGCGAAGGTGGAGAGCCTGCCCGCGCGGGCCTCGAAGCCTCGTCGGTAGTCGACCGTTACGCGGAGCACGCTCGGCGCTGCGTCGTCCCCGGGCGAGCTCGCGATCGCGATCGTGAACGAACGAGGCGCCTCGTCGAGGCGCGTGTCCGTGAGCGGGTCCGGGCCGCGAGCCGACCCGAAGGCGGCGCGATGCGCGTCCCAGTCGCGGTGGAGCGAGGCCTCCATCTCGCCTACGATTTTTCCTTCTGCGGACTCGACCCACGCGCGCACGAAGAGCTCCCGAAAGATGTCGCCCGTCGGCAGCTTGTGCCCCACCCCTCGCGCCGCGAGCGAGAACGTCACGTCCGTTGGGGCGCGCGCGACGTAGGTCAGCGCCAGCGATTTCGCGAGGAACGTGGCATCGCGCGACACCGCGAAGCGATGGTCGCGGCCGCGGGGAGCGACGCTCTTCATGTGGCATTCGGCGCAAGGCACGTCACGCGAGGAGCTCGCGCGGTGCTCGGTCGCGGTGCTCTGGAGGAACGTGCCGGACCCTTCCGAGGTGAGCTCGTGGCATGCCGCGCAGGCGCGTACGTCGTGCGGCGCCGAGGCCTTCGCCGCCGCGATCGACGCGCGTGATGCGCGCGCGTGGTCCTCGGCTCCAGGGTGACAGCTCTCGCAGTCGATCCCCCGCGAACCCCCTTCCTGCGCCCCGCGGTCTTTGGCGCGCGGGGCGTGGCAATTCGCGCAAAAGGGAAGAGGCTCCTCGGCGTACGACGCTTGGAAATCCGGGCTCGAGAAGCTTGCGTGATGCATGGACTTCTCCCACCCGCGCCACTCTTCGACGTGGCAGCCTCCGCATGGTTCCTCGTTGCTCCGAGCGGGAGCCGGGCTCTCGGTCGCGGATCGGGCCGCGCAGCCCAAGAAAACCAACGCGACGGTCGAGCACAGCGCGGCGCGGACCATGTCAGAACGCGAAGGTGCCTTTGGCGACGTCGTAGGTGAAGGTCCGTGTCGGCGTCGGTTTCCCGCAGACGACCTCGGCGCGTAAATCGAGCGCGCGCGAGACCATCGTCGCGAGCGCCTTCGCCTTGCCGATCTCGAGCCCGAGCACGGCGAGGTTCGAAGTGCCTCGTCCCTCGAAATTCACGAACGTGAGCGACTCGCCGAGCTCGTTTTTGCCGCGGAGGCGCTGCCGCAAAACGGGATAATCTTTGGAGGGCTTTTTGCTGCTCTCGGCGAGCACCACGACGACAGGGGTCTTGCACGTGTCGTCGGCCGCGGGCGCCCAGGAGTGGAGCCCGATGCCCGTCCCCGCCCCGCGGGTGTCTTGGCAGCGGAGCACTTCGTTCGGCTTCTTCGTGCGGTATATCGCGCGAAAAGGCTCCGGATCTTTCCAGCCGTAGCCCTTCTCGACCCGCCGCACGTTTACCGTCACGTCGTCGGCCGATTGCACCACGAGCTGCTCGACGCGGAGGGGACCACGAAGCTCGTTCCCGAACGGCGGTGCGGGGAGCGGAACGTCCTCCCACGTCTTTCCCATCTTCCGATAGAGCGCGTCGTTGCCATTGGCGCCTTTGCCGATCGCCAAGATCCAGGGCGCGCCCTTCTCGAAGCCGACGAGAGTGCCACTCTGAGGGACGGGCTCTTCCGTGACAGTGCCGTCTTTCGTCTCGCGTAGGAGCACGTTCGAGGGCAGACCGACGACGAGCGTATCGTCTTCCGTGACGGCGAACGAGAACCCGGGGACGAGGCGGGGGTTCACCTTCGCGGGCACGATCGCGTCGCCTTCGTAGGCGTACAGGCTGCCGTCCACGTCGAGGAAGGCGCGGTTCTTTCCCGCCACGAGCCGCATCGTGCGTTTGGAGGGGACGGGAAGTGGCAAGTCGGAGACCGCGCGGCTCGGCGACCAGCGAACGAGCTTTTTGCTCTCGCCTTCTTGCGATCCGACGACCTCGCCGTTCCCGAGCCGCGCGAACACGTTGCCGAAGGCGAGGGCGGCGAGATCGGACCCTGGGACCTTGGGCGACGATACCCACTTTCCGTCTGCGCCGATGACCCGGAAAGCGCGACTCTCTTTCTCCTCCCCCGCGCCGCTGCGGAGTCGGGAGAGCTCGGCGATGGCGTAACTGCCATCCCCGAGCGGCACGACTCGGCCGAGCTCGCGGTAGGGCACGTTTTGCACGGCGGCGTTCCCTGCGTCACCGAAGCGGGCGCCGCTCGCGAAGAGCAGCTTCCAGTCGCTCGCTCGGGCGCCACCGATCCAAACGTCGGTCGCGCTCACCATTCGACTCGAGACGTCGACCGTCGCAAACAGCCGATCGGGCAAACGCCCCGCGATGACATTGGGCGAGCTGAATCCGAACGCCTTGCCGAGCCCCTCGTCTGCCTGCGGAACGAGGCCAGCGTCGCCGATGACTTGAGCCGTGGTGTTGCCTCCGCGCGAC
>JAAFHV010000076.1:0-18602 GCA_013297655.1 Myxococcales bacterium
TAGAGCACCGAACCGCTTAATGACCGAGGATTTTCGCCGAGTTGCGAGCCGTGCGAGGCGCGACGACGAGTCCTACTGCTGCTAGCCGAGGAGGAGCAACGAAGCACGGCGAAGCAAATCGGCGAAAAGCCGACCGAATTAAGCGGTTCGGTGCTCTAGAGTGACCTGCGAATGCGCTTCTTTCCGATCTTGCCGCGCTCTCGGATCGCATCGATAAGGTACCTTCTCGTGGGGGCGGGGGTCGTCGCGCTTACGGGCCTCGCATGCAACGCCCTCTTGGGGATCGAAGATCCCGTCGATCGCGCGGACGCGACCGTGAGCGACGCGATGCTGCCGACGACCGACGCGCCGGTGGTCGTGCCACCGGAGGACGCGACCGCCGACGCGGGGCCGAGCTGCGTCGTCGCGTATCCCAGTCCCGGCTGCGCCGCCGGCAAGTGCCCTGCCGAGCAGATCACCGAGGTCGACGGCAAGATCGGCGGGTTCGCCATCGATGGCGACTACGTGTATTTTACACAATCGCCGGTCGCCCCCGGGGTCGGAACCGACACCGTGTACCGCGTCCGCAACGCGCCCGGCTCGACGCCGGAGGTGCTCTCGAGCGGCGAGACGGGGCTCGGTCGCCTCGACGTCACCAGCACGTGGGTCTACTTCCTCACCCTCAATGCCGATCCGCGCGGCAGCCGCGTTCGCCGCGTGAAGAAGCTCCCCGCCGGAAGCGGGATGCGCTCGGAGGCGATCGGCGAATGCGGAGGGGCCTGCATCGGGGTGACGGTCGTCGACGACGAGAGCTTCTACACCCGTTCCGACGACGAGCTGCGCCGCTTCACGCTCGCCGCCGACGGAGGCTTCGCGGTCGGGGTGTTGCCGAACGCGGGCGGCGGCCACGCCGTCGTGGTCGACGATCGATTTGTGTATAGCTCAGGTATTTTGGACGGGCGCGTGACACGCGCTTCGCTCGATCTCTCGGCGCCGCAGGTCGTCATGAACGTACGCACGTCCGACGCTGGCGGCCTCGTCGGGAGCGCCGATCTCGCGCTCGACTGCACGTACCTGTACTCGGGGGGCGCCACCCGCCCGTCCCGGATCGTGCGGATCGAGAAGGTGAAGGGCACGGTGCCGACCTCCGTCGACACGCCCCTCGAGACGTTCCCGATCGCCGTCGACGCTCGCTACGTTTGGTATCGGCAGGGCCTCGATCTCGTCCGCCGGAGGCTTCCCCTCGACAGCGCGACACCCGCCGAGGTGGTCGCGCCGAGCCTGAGCGTCGACTTCCTACGCCTCACCGCGAGCCACGCGTTCGTCGTTCGCTACGCCGGGCCCGTCTCGAAGATCCTCCGCGTCGCGAAGTAAGCGACGGAGCGGTCCTTCCTTCGCGGGCGGCCCTTTTTGCGCAAAGACTGCTACGCTCCGAAGTCGTGTCGTCCGTCAAATCGAGCGTCGATCCGCCGTACGCACGAGGAACGCTCGTGGCGGGTACGTACCGCGTGGAGGACGAGCTCGGGCGCGGCGGAATGGGCGTCGTGCTCGGCGCGGTCGACGTTCGCTCCGGTGCGTCCGTCGCGCTGAAGGTGCTCCGCGCGGAGGGCCTCGGCGACACCGACACGATGCGGAGGCTCGAACGCGAGGCACGCGCGCTCGGCAAGCTCTCGTCGCCGCACGTCGCACACGTCTACGATTTCGGCTACGACGCGGGCGCCCCGTTCGTGGTCCTCGAGCGCCTGACGGGGACCACGTTGTCGAAGGTCCTTCATGCACGAGGGCGCCTCGCGATCGACGAGGCCGTCGCGCTCGCGCGCGAGATCGCGCTCGGCCTCGCGGCGGCGCACGCCGCCTCGGTGGTGCACCGCGATCTCAAGCCGTCGAACGTGTTCCTCGCCGACGGCCCTGGCGGCCCGGTCGCGAAGATCATCGATTTCGGTGTGTGTACTATGCAAACCGAAGGCGAGGTCACGATCACGCAGACCGCGGCCACGGTGGGGACACCGAGCTACATGGCTCCCGAGCAAGTCACGTCCCCGCGGGACGTCGATTCGCGCGCCGATGTTTGGTCGCTCGGGGTGGTGCTCTACGAGATGCTCGCGGGCGAGAAGCCCTTTCGCGGCGCGAGCATGGGCGCCATTTTTGCCGCGATTCTGTCGACGGTCGCGCCTTCCGTCACGACGAAGCGCCCCGACTGCCCGCCCGCCCTCGCCGCCCTCGTGGCGCGCTGTTTGGAGCGTGATCCCGGACTTCGCCCGGCGTCGGCGGAGGAGGTCGCGCGTAGCCTCGCCCTCGTATCGTCCGGCAACGCGACGATGCTCTCGATGACGGTGACGGACGTCGCTGCCGCGCCGCCCTCGCTCGGCGACGTGACCGCTACGCTCCCGATGGCGCACCCGCCGAGCGGCACCCCATCGGCCGCGACGGACGGCCACGCGCTTCCGATCGCGATCGCGCCCCCGCTCGTTGCGCGCTCGAGCCCGAGGTTCGGTTATGGGGTCGTCGCCGCGCTCCTCGTCGTCGTCGGCACGACCATGGGTGTGCTCGCCGCGCGTCGAGAGAGTGGCGCGCCGGCGAGCCCGGCGAGCTCCCCCGTGGCGTCGAGCGCGCCGCCGGCGGAGACATCGCCGGCCACCGTCGCGGCACCGACGCCGAGCCTCGTACCCCTCGCAGCGCCGTCTGTCCCGTCCGCGCCGTCTGTCCCGTCCGCGCCGCCTGTCCCGTCCGCGCCGTCCGTGAAGGCGCTGAAGGGCGTCAATAAGAGGCCCAAGACGAAGCCCGGCGAGCTCGATCCGCACTTGATCGATACGTTGTAGTCGGCCGCGTTCCGCGAGCGGCTTCGCTCAGCGGTTCTTGGCAATCAAGATTTGGAAATAACGACGCGCCACGCCGGACGCTGCGGCGGCGCGGGTCACGTTTCCACCGTGCGCGTCGAGCATCGCCCGCACGTAACGCTCGTTGAACGCGTCGATGACGACCGCGCGGGCTTCGGTGAGCGGGAGGAGCTTCTTGAGCACTTCTCCGACCATGTCGGCCGCGTCGCCCTCGTGCGCGACGGCATTTCCTTCGTCTGCCGGCGACCGCGCGCGAGAGGGCCGCGAGAACGTGTCGGCGAGCGATCCGAGCGCGATGTGGCGCGCCACTGCGTTTCGGAGCTCGCGCACGTTTCCAGGCCAGGAATGAACCGCGAAACGCTCGAGGATCTCCGGCGGCAAGAGCGTGCCGGCGCCGCCGATCTCTTCTGCGAAGCGCGCGGCGAGGAGGGCCACGTCTCCGTCGCGCTTGCGCAGCGGCGGGAGCTCCACCCGCGCGACCGAGATGCGATGCATGAGGTCGTCGCGGAATTTTCCGCGCGACACCTCGTCGTCGAGGTTGCGCCTCGTGGCGGCGATGACACGCACGTCCGAGCGAATCCAGGCCGTTCCGCCCACCCGTCGCGTCTCGCTTCGCTCGATCGCGCGGAGCAACTTGGATTGAAAGGCGATATCGACGTCTGCGATTTCGTCGATCAAGAGCGTGCCGCCGTGCGCCTGCTCGAATACTCCTTTTCGTGCTCCCACCGCGCCGGTGAACGCCCCGCGCTCGTGGCCGAAGAGCTCCGCTTCGAGGAGGGAAGGGGGCACCGCGGTGCAGTCGAACACCACGTAAGGACCGTCCCGTCGTGCGCTCGCTTTGTGGATCGCCTCGGCGAGCACCTCTTTGCCAGTGCCGGTCTCGCCCTCGATGACGAGCGGGACGTCGGTCGCCGCGAGCCTCTCGCAGAGCGGATAGAGCCTACGCATCGCGAGGCTCGCCCCCACGACCGCGCCGAAGCCCATGCGCGCTGCGGGCTCCGCGAGGCGCGCCTCGCGTGCCTCCACCCGCATGACCGTGCTCCCCAATTGAAGGGACTCGCCACCACGCAGGAGCGCGTCGCGCACCTTCACGCCTTGGACGCGAGTGCCATTCGTGGAGCCCAAGTCTTGGACCCGCAGCTCGCCGTCCTCGACCTCGACCGAGCAGTGGCGGCGCGACACCGTGGGATCGGTGAGCCGAAAATCTGCCGCGGGACCGGTGCCGAGCAGCGCAGGGCCCGCTCGTGTCGCGTCGATGACGAAGGTCGCGCCGGAGGCATCGCGGAGGGTGAACGTGCGCGAGTCGAGCGAGGCGGGGGGCGCCGAATTCTGGATGGTCTCGTCGTTCATCGTGCCGCCCAGTCGGACGGGACGCCGAGGTACGCGCTCACGGGGGCCGTTTGTTTCGGGGCGAGGAGCACCATCACGATCCCGAGCGTAAGGGAGATGCCACCGGCGACGAAGAACCCCGTCGAAATTCGCCCCGACGACTGCGCCGCGAGGCGATCGTCGCGTCCGGCGGGACCACAAACGTTGCCGTCGCAGTCGTCGCCGGAGCGGGAGTCGAGGCTCCCGGCACGGACCCCGAACGCGGCCGACACACCAATCGCCACGATTCCGAGGGCGCCGAGCGTGAAGCCTGCTGGCCGAAGGAACGACGGCTCGCCCGCCTCCGCCACGCTCGGCGTGGGTGAGCGCGGGGCGGCTACGACGACGTGAGGCTTGTTTTCCGCAGGCGCGGGGACGAGCCGCACCACCGCTTCCGCGGTCGCGCCTTCGGCCGGTGCGCGCACGTCGAGCTCGAACGGGGCCATTCCGGGAGCGGTCGCGCGGATCTTGTGAGGTCCCGGATCGATCGGGAGGCGCACTCCGACCGACGCGCGCTCGATGCTCACCCCGTCGAGAAAGAGCGCCGTCGGAGCGGGCCCGTCGATGCGCAGGGAGAGGGTCGCGAGGCGCTTCTCGAGGGCGGCCGAGCGCTCTTGCGCGGCGACCTCACGATCGCGCCGGCCTTCGGTCCTCGCGCGCCCCTCGGCCAGTCGGTACGCGCCCCACGCGCTCGCCGTCTTCCCGCTCTTCTCGTAACAATAGGCGAGGGCGAGCTCCGCGCCGCTCGTGGGCGAGAGGCGATCGCTCTCGGCGAGCTTAGGACACCCTTCTTCCAGGCTGCCCTCGTTCATGAGCCGCTTTCCCTCCGCGAAGAGGGCCTCCGCTGCGGCGCGCGACGCGGGATCCGCGCTCGCGGTCGACGCGAACGTCACGACGACGAGAGCCACGAGGCCCCGCGACGTGCGTGACAAGACGGTGGACACGGGCATCGGAGGTCGAGCGTACCCTGCGGGCGAGGTGCTCGGTAGGGTTCGATGCCGACCGAGCCGAGCTCACCTCGTTGGCTTCTTCCCGTCGCTCAGTCGACGTTCACCACGAACGTCGCGCTCTCGTCGACGGGGCACGAGGCTTTTGGCGCGTCGCTCGGCAACCCTGCGCCCGCGAGGGTCGCCTCGCGGAGGAGCGCGAACGTGCCCGACCGAACCACCATGTTGCACGCGCCGACCTTGATCGCGCTCGCGCGGAGCGTGTACGTGCCCGTCTGAAGGGGCGCGAATGCGTACATGTTCGGCCAGAACGGGTTCCGCCTCGCTTCGGTGCGATCGCTCGCGACAGGCGCGTACGTGAAGCTCGTCGCCGACGAGGGCGCGGTCACGGAGAGGGCCTCGAGCGACACGCCGCTCGTGAGCTCGTACCAGCTCCTGGTCGGCTGATTCTGAAAGACGCGCGGGTTGATCGCGGGCCAAAACCGCCCGTTCTGGCCCCCTGCCGCGCGGACGGAGAAGAACGCCGTCTTGCCCTTCAATGCGTACTTCTTCGAGGCGGACGGCTTCACCTCGGTGCCGGACGGACACGCGCCGTTCCACTCGGGGCGGGCAGTGCACACTTGGAGCTCGAGGCTCGCCGACACGACGGCCTCTTCCGAGGTCTCCCCGTCGGCGGCGATGCTCGCCGGTTCGACCTCTGCGGAACAACCGGCGACGAACGAGGAGAGCGCGAGAGCGACGACGACGGACGCGAGACGAACCATGAGAGTGAGCTCCTTTGGCGTACGCGCGGGCCCTGTTGCCTCGCGCCAGAACGCCTTGTGCCCACACCCTCGCACGAGGTGTGCCAGCGGTGCTTCGATGGCCCGAGCCGCGTGATCGAGCGTTCTCGCGCCGCTTTTTCGATGTCACCGCGATCGGAGGGATCGCGCGGCCCGATCGCTCCGCGGCCGAGAGTGCGATCCGCGAGATCTCGTTCTGGGACGGCGGAGCGCGTACGCGCGGCATTTCCGAGCGCGGCGCGACGGCACGAAGTGTGCTGACGAGTGGGCTATGGTCTCCATGCACGCCGGTACCGCCCGCCTCTCGCTGATCGCTCTCCTTCCGCTCGCGATGAGCTTCGCGGCGTGCTCGGCAGAAGACACCTCGGAGATGCCGGGGACCGAAGACTCGAACCTCGTCGACTCCGAGCTCCGCGTGACCCGCGAAGCGCTCGCGAACGAGCTCCAGTGGGTCGACAAACAACACGCGCTCGTCGGACCGAACGGGACGTGTCGCTACGTTCCGCCCGGTCTCGTCGACGTCGACGCCGCCGGCAAGCGGGTCGCGGGCGGCGCGTTCAAGGTCCGCGATATCGTGCAATCCCAGCTCGCGAGCCTCATCGCGGGCGCGAACGCGTCGGGAGCTCGTGTGAGCGTGCTCTCTGCCTACCGCGACTTCGACACCCAAGTATCTGCCTACGGGCGCTGGAAGGACGAGTGCGTAAGTGCCTATCCCGGGCACAGCGAGCACCAGCTCGGGACCACGGTCGACCTCCAGGGCGTCGGCACCCCGGAGGCGTTCAGTTGCGCCACGATCGGGGCGACCGAAAAGTGGATCGTCGACAACGCGCACACGTTCGGATTCACCGTGAGCTACCCGAAGTGCAACGGCGCGGGCTACCGCCCCGAGCCCTGGCACCTCCGCTGGGTCGGCGCCGACGTCGCGATGGCCATCTTCCGCGCCCGGACGAGCGCGACGCTCGCCGCACCGCTTCGCTCGAGCGTGAGCCCCTACGACTTCTTCGCGTGCCACGGCCGGGGAAACACACGGCTCCTCCCGTTCGTGACGGGTCATGTGCCCGATCCGGCGGCGCCGAACGATCTCCTCCGGACACCGAACGACGACGCCGGGCGCCCCGCCTCGACCTGCACCGACGCCGGACTCAGGTACTTTCGCCCAGCGGGGCAGTGTCTCGACTATTGCGCAGGCCAAGGCAACTGCACGAACCACGATCTCGACGCCATTTGCGCCGTGTTCCCGAAGGTGACCGTGGGAGCGCCGACGGGCACCGACGTGACGCCGACGCCATCGTCGACGTGGGACTGCGCGCGCTCGCGGTTCGGGACCGGCCAAGTGTGGACGTGCTCGACCGACGGTACGTTCCGCGCGAAGTGCGAGGGGGATAGGCCCGTCCGCGAGGCGTGTGCAGCGGGGTGCGCCGGGGCCGGTTTGGGCAAAGACGACACCTGCCGTTGAGTCCGCGTGCCGACCACGGCCGGCGCGGGCTACTCATTCGGGGCTCGATGTGAATCACTCGACGCCGAGCTGCTTCTTCAGCGCGGCAGGTCCATGGCCGTCCGGGATTTCACCGTAGGTGTAGACGATTCGATCGCGCTCGACGTAATAGGTAAAGGACTCGGACGGGAGCTTTACCTTCTTCCCCGTCGGCTCGAGCTTCGGAACGCCGCCGACCGGATAGTCGAGGAAGCCAGTGTGCGTGCCGCTCAAGAAGACCGTGACGGTCACGGCGTTGCCGCGGCTCTCGACCGTCTCGTTGAAACGAAAGTCCGGGAATGCGCGCTTGCGCGCCTTGTGGACATCGAGCGCGTGCGCACGGTCGACCGAGACGAAGAAGGGCATTCCCTTCATCTTGAGGTGATAATCGGGCCCGAGGTAGGCTTCGGCGGCCGCCCAGTCTCCCGCCTCGCACGCTCGAAGATGGGCAATCACGGTCTCGGCGGGCGGGCGAACGTTCGGCGCCTTCGGATCCGGGGTGTATCCCGCGCAGCCCGTGAGCAAGGCGACGAGCGCCGCCCCGAGACGTATTCGCGTACTGAGCATCGCGCCAACATCGCGCGCGACGCCGCCTCGGGGTAGCCCGCGGCAGGGAACGCCGCGTTCGACGAATTGCGCCGCTGCGTCGTGCCGCGAACGTCAGCCGGTGGATTGGACCCGCGCCACCACGTGGTCGACGAAGACACGAACCTTGGAGGCGAGGTGCCGCGAGCTCGGGTAGGCGATGTAGAGCGGCCCGACCGGGATGACCTCGCTCGCGAACAAATGGCGCAGCGTGCCGCGCTCGATCTCTTCTCGGACGACGAAGCTGGGCAAGAGCGCGATCCCGAGCCCGCGGAGGGCCGCCGCTTTCTGAATCTCTGCGGATTCCGAGGAAAGACGGCCGCGCACGAGGACCGTGTAGGGCCCATCGGGCCCGCGAAAACGCCATGTTCCCTCTCCGGGCCTCGTGCCCCAAACGACGCACTCGTGCTCTGCGAGATCGCGAGGTGAAGGGGGAGTGCCGTGCTTCGCGAGGTAGCGAGGGCTCGCGCAGCACACCGGATCGAGAGTCCGAAGCTTTCGCGCGACGAGGCTCTCGTCGCTAGGGGGGCCTATCGTGATCGCCACGTCCACGTCTTCTTCGACGAGGCGAACGGGGCGATTCGTAAGCTCGACGGAGACCGTGATGTCTTCGTGCTCGTGGAGAAAATCGATCAGAATCGACGGTAAAAAGGCCTCCCCGAACAGAATCGGGGCCGTCACTTTGAGGTGGCCTCGTGTCTGCTTCGTCAGGCTCTCGACGCCTGCCATCGCGTCGTCGGCCGCGCAAACGACGCGCGTGCAGGCGCGCAGGAAGACGTCCCCCGCCTCCGTGAGGGAGACTCCACGCGCCGACCGTTGCACGAGACGTGCGTTCAACGTCTCCTCGAGCTTGTCGAGCTGACGGCTCACGGTGGACTTCTGCAGCCGGAGGGCCGCCGCCGCAGCGCTGACGCTCTTCTCACGCGCGATCACGACGAACGTGTGCATCGCGTTGAGGTCGAACGAAGAGGCGAGGCTCGCCGGCACCGGCGGAGGGGGCTTGTCGCGTGGCATGAGCGTCGAACAGCGACGATAGGCGGTCTGCGCCCTCCGCGCAGTTGCGAAGCGAACGACTCAGGGGCGGGTGCGCAGCCCTTCTTGCGGATACGTGGGCTCCCGCTCCGGCTCGGCGAGGCAGCCGCGGCTCTGCTCCGACGAGAGCACACTGCCGAAGAATCGCACCGCGTCGGTGCCGAACCCCTCGCCCTGCGCGACGTCGACCGGGTTGATCACGTTTTGGTAACAAGGGAACACCGGGGCGTCGACCGCCTTGCCCTCGTCGCGCCAAAAGTAGTGCAGCGAGCGCACGGTCCAGAGGTATCCGTACTCGTACGCGGTAGGGTTCGAGCGCCACGCCGCGATGCGATCGGCCGGCACTCGATAGCGCCGCTCACGCGCCGCGACGACACCCTTCGCTTCGTCGAGGGCGGCCCTGCCGTCCGCGAGCCTGCGCCTGCGCGGGGCTTGGTCGGAGTCGAAGTAGCCATCGACGTAGTCGTAGAGGCCATGGACTTGTTTCGCTCGAAGCGCCGTCATGGTCATCGCGTCGCGCATGTCGTCGAAGAGATCGCGCGCGTTCGGGGGCACTTTCTCGGCGAGGGCGCGCCCGCGGGAGGCGAGTGCGCCGAACGTGGATTCCATCTCGGTGAGCAACGGATCGATCTCGGCGGTGTACGGCGGCCCACCGTGGAGTGGGTTCCGCATGTCGACGAGGCCGAGCTTGTCGGGTTGGGTCATCGGCAGCTTTACCGGTAGCCCCGACGACAGCTTGCTCACGTCGTCCCAGGTCTCCCAACCCTGGAGGTAGGCCTGACCATTGCGCATGACCACGTTCGCGGGGCGCCCCTTCGACGTCCGCCCCTCGATCAGCAACGCCTGTTCGGCCGCGACCACGTCGACGAGCCATTGCTCCACCTCGGCTGCCGCGGCGCCGAACACGCGCACGACCGGGGCGAGCGTGCGCCGAAACGCGGCCTCGTCGCTCGGCGCCTCGAGGTGAGGGTCGAAGGCCGCCCTCGCCGCCACGACGTCGTTCAGCCAATATCCCCACTCCCAGCCGCTCGAGAAGATGAGCTGACCGTCCATGCGTTTTCCGGGGTTGCCCATTCGCTTTTCGTCCTCGTCCTTGCCGATGAGGCGAAGGTCGAAGTTGCGGCGCTCGGCGTAGATAGGCAAAAAGAGCGGCACGTCGACGTCGAAGCTTACCCAGTAGGCGGTCTCTGGATAGTAGACGACGGGGCGCTTCCCAATCTCGTAGTGGAGAAATTCGCGAATGTACGAAAAGTCCGTGTTGCCGTAGGTAGGCGCTGGATCGGTGAGTGAGTAGTGCTGCACCGTGTGCGGTAACACGCCGAGGCGCTTGTCGGCGAAGTGCGGCAAGAAGTTGAAGTTGATGTCTTGGCCCGTGCGCGGATCTTTGAAACCAGCGGCCTTTTGCCCCGTCGACGCGTGAACCTTCACGAACGTGGGGACGCCGTACTTGGTGTCCGTATAAATGGCCATCTCGTCGAGCCAGGCGAGCATGCGGTCGGGGGCAGGGGCCGTAAATTCGCTCGTTCCCGCCTCGGTGCCGAGGAAGTCGAACTTGGCGCGCATGACGTAGTCGATGCGCCCACGAATCTCTGCCTTCTCCGCCGCGAGGTCGCCCTGTTTTCGAAGGAGCCGATAGGCGTGTTGCTGTCCGAACGCGATCGGTACGTCGAGGCCGGCGGAGATTCCCATCGCGTGGGCATGCTCGACGAGCTCGGCGAGGCGTTTCGCGCGCTCGTCGGAGTCGGCGAAGGTCTCGAAGGATTTGGCGTAGAGCAAGAACCACTCGACGCCGTTCTGCCCATTCGCGACGCACCACTCGAGGAACGTGTCCCACTCCGGTAGCATGGCGCGATAGCCCGCCTCGTCGGTCGCGCCGCCCGGGCCCATGCCCTGCAGCACCTCCGTGAGCTCGAGCGGGTGTTGCGTGTGGAGGTGCATCTCGCGCTTTTTCCACCGCGGCGACACCGCGATGTCGAGGGTGCGCGGGAGGCTGAGCGACGCGGCCTTGGTAGGGGCGAGCGGGTGCAAGAAAGCAAAGCCGAGCTCCTCGAGGAGGGCGTAGGCGGCGTGCCCAGTGCCGACGTTGCCGTGCGCGTGGTCGGCGGCAGGGTTTCCTCGCGCGACGACGATCGCACCTTCTCCGCTCGGCGCGCGACGAACGAGCATGCCCTCGGGTCCGAGGGCGGCGATCTGAGCATCCGAGGCAATGGCGTCGCCAGCGCGTGTTTTTCCGAACGCGAGGATCACACCCTGCGCGGCGAGGGGAGGGGCTTCGGCGTCCTTCGCGAGCTCGCGCAGCGACGGCACGACGCCGCGGAGGTACGCGGTCACTCGTGCCTTGACGGCCGGCGCGACGTCGTCGCCGAAGGTCACGACGAGGTCGGAGATGGGGGTGGTGGTGGGGTTGGTTCCTGCGTCGGCGCCGATCGGTGTGCCCCCGTCTGCTCCTGGCGGGGGCGTGTCGGAGATGTCGCTCCCGCACGCGACGAGGAGGGTGAGCACGACTGCGACCGACGAAAAGCGCATGAAAGAAGCGTCGCGCGGAGGTGGCGCCGGCGCAAGCAACATTGCGAGCATGAGCTTCATGAGGCCGGACGTCCGCGCGCGAGACCACGAAGTACGACACGACGGCGGGGATCGCCTCGATGCGTTCGTGGTCTCGCGTTGCCAATGCCCACACTGACACACCCTGCGCCGGCCCCCTGCCGACGGCTGCGGTTCCTCTCCAAGATTCGGACAGCTATCTGAGCGTCGTGGAGTACCCGACTCCGCGGAACGGAGCGCCGGTGGGCGAGAGCATCGCGCGTGCCTTCGTGTCGCCTCGGAGCGTCGCGAGCAAGAACGTCGTCGAGAACTGGCGTACGAGATCGAGCGCGCGTGCCTTGTCCCAAACCTGGTCGAAACAAATCAAGTCGCGCTCGAACGGAGGTAGTGCGCTGACCCAGGGCATGCTCTCGCATGGATTCGTGGTGATGAAGTGGTTTGCCCCCGCGAAGGCGACGAGCGACTTTTGTGTGCTCGAAGCATAGTCGTAGGAGGGCTTGCTGCCCCACTCCCAAGGCGTGGCGTCGTCGTCCGTTCCGCCGATGACCATCATCGGGACGGTGACGCTGGCGAGCCCGGCCTGTCCGAAGAGATAGGCGTCCCCCATCATCGGAAGGATCGCAGTGACGCGGGGATCGGACTGCGTCGGCCAGAGCCCCGTCGGGACGGTGGACAAGCCTGCCTTCGTCGCCATTTCCTTCTCTTTGCCGATGAACGGGGCGCAGAAGAACGCTTTCGGGTCGTCCGCCGTGAGGCCCGCGCATCGGGCGGTGAAGGGGGCGAGATCGAATCGCGCGCCGCCGATCGCGAGCGCGGTGTAACCGCCATACGAGTGGCCGGCGACGGCGACGTTCTTCGTGTCGATCGCGCCTGCGAACGCGCGGCCACTCGCGGATAGCTCGGTAACGAGATCGAGGGTCCGCTTGACGTCGGACGGCCGATCGAACGACGCGTCGCCGGCGAGCAACCAGTCGGATTCGGCGTGCTCGGGGGCGACCACGACGACTCCCCACGACGCGTAGTGCTCGAGGAGCGCGCTGTACCACTCTGGGTTCATGGAGTATCCGTGGGAGAATACGACGACCGGATACGGGCCCTTGCTGCGCTCGATCGGCGCGCCCTCGGCCGCCTGTCCGCGAATCGTGACGGGGCCAGTGGTTGGCCACTCGGCGCGCTTGAGCCCCACTTGGTAGTCCATGGCTGGCTTCGCTTCCGCCGGCCCGGTAGCGGGATACCAGGCCTTGACGAGGAGAGGCCTTCCGCCGGCGCCTGCTGGCGCTTCGAGACGCTGGTACCCCACGGCGAAGGGGCCCCGGACGGCATACGGCGGGGTGTCGGGCCGCGCCGCCGTGGCGACGCTCGTTGGCGGTACGGGCGGAGTCGAGGCTTCGGGAGCGCCGCCGTCGATCGCAGCGGTCGGAGGGGAAGGCTCGACGGTGTCGCACGCGGCAGTGAGCGCGAGGACGATCGCGACCCCGCAAAATGGCAGTGCGCGCTTGCGGGAGGGTACTGGCCATTCTTTCTTCGAAGTGTCGTTGGTGTTCATCATGAGTCGTCTCTTTCAGGTCGCGTTGCCGTGGTGGCAGCGGATTCGTTCGTGGTCTGTGGAAGGCCGCGGCCCGGCGGTTCCTTTCGCCGTCCCCGGTGCATGTTCGTCATTTGGCAATCTTGGCGCGGAAGCACCCGTCGTTTCCCGCGAGGGGCTTCGCCATCGTGGTCGGAGGGGGGCCGCGGGGCTCGAGCCGGGGCTGCGCAATAGCCGTGCTCCCGTAGGCGTCACGCGGATGGCGCGCGGTGACCGCCGCGCGCGAGGACATGAGCCGAACGAACGTCTATCGCCTTCGGTCGTGCCGCGACCGGCGTGCACGTGGCTCGCCGCTGCGAGTGCGATTGCGTCGCTCGAGAAGTCGTGTGCGGCCAACGTCGAGCGCCTCGGCGTCGAGCGACCGCACCCACGCGATGGTCTCGTGCGGCGGCCTCGACGCCGGCATTCGGGAGAAGTGTCCGGTTGCGCGCGAAGGAGGTAGCGCCGCGCTCAGCCGGGGAGCTTTCGAAGGCCGACGGACGACGCCATCAGCGCGTCGCGGACGATGGTCACTCGGTCGCGCGCGACGGGGACGCGCATGTCGCCGTCGGCGAGAACGAGCCGATTGTCGCCGTTGTCGCGCTCGAGGGAACGAACGGCTGCGAGGGGAACGAGCCAGTTTCGATGGACGCGAACGAAATCGGGACCGAGCGACGAGGCGATCGCGGCGAGGGAGAGGTCGACGTCGTATCGTGTCTTGCCTACATAGACGTAGCTGAGCCCCTCTGCCGCCTCGAACGCGGAGACCTCCTCGACCGAGAGGAAGACCAAGTTCTTTCCCGCGCGCGCGACCACGCGGCGCGGTGCTTCGGGCGCGCGGGGAAGCGGAGGCGCGGCTTGAATGAGCCTTCGTAGACAGGCCATGACGCGCTCGGCGGTGAACGGCTTGACGAGGTAGTCGCTCACGCCGAGCTCGTACGCCTCGAGGGCATGCTCCCTCGACGCCGTGGTGAGCACGAAGCGGATCGGCGTCGTGCTGATGGCGGAGGAGGACACGGTGCGGATCCAGCCGACGCCGGCATCGACCTCCGGCTCCCCGGCGAGCTGTACGTCGACGAACGCGACGTCGACGGCGAAGGCCGCGCGGCGTGCGGTGCCGGAGAGCGCGTCGAGCGCCTGCTCACTATCGGCGCACGCCGCCACGACGCGCGCGAGCCCGGACCCCTCGAGCAGCTCGACGAGGTAGTTGCGGGCCGCCCACTCGTCCTCGAGCACGAGCGCCCGGAGCTGCTCGCTCATCGCCGCACGTCGTCGATCGGAAAACGCGCGCTGACGCACGTCGCGCCGTCTTCGCTGGCGATCGTGAGGGTGGCGTTGCGCGAGAAGAGAGACAGTCTACGTTCGACCATTCGTAGCCCTTGAGAGCCTGCCCTGCGCGGGCCGGGCGGAAATCCTATCCCATCGTCCTCGACGTCGCACACGAGCACTCTTCCCTCGATCCTGGCGCGCACTTTGACCGTTCCGCCTTGGCGCCGACGGAGGACCCCGTGGAGCACGGCGTTCTCGACGAGCGGCTGGAGGACGAGTCGGGGAATACGGGTCGCGCCCGCGGCGTCGTCGACCTCCCACTCGAATCGAACCATCCTTCGGTGGCGCGACTCGTGGATGGCGGCGTAACGCTCGAGCCACGCGACCTCGTCGGAGAGCGAGTGCATGTCGTCGGCCCGATCGGACGTCGCGTCTCGGAAGAGATCGCCGAGGAGGCCAATCATCCGCCGAGCCTCGACGGGGTCGTCGACGACGAGGCCTGCGATCGCGTTGAGCGTGTTGAGGACGAAGTGAGGCTCGAGGTGCGCACGCAATCGAAGGATCTCGGCCTCGCGCCTCGCGACGACGACCTGCCGGAGCTGCTTCTGCGCACGGCGGAGCGTGAGTGGAAAGAGGAAGATGGCGCCCCAGTAGGCCATGAGGAGCAGTGAGTCGGAGAACGCGGTGGCGACGACGAACGAGAGCGTTTGCCCCTCGTGTGGGTCCGGCGGGATGAGGGCCGGAAACGAGGTCCGGAGGAGATAACGAGCGAGGCTAGTCGCCGCGCAAACGAGGATGCACGTCACGTATGCGATGGCCGTCTTCCGAACCATGGAGTGGCGCCGACGTACGCTCCAGTGGTGGACACGCAAAAGACACGTGAACATGAAGGCAAAGGACCCGAGCGTCAGCACGAAGTCGCTCGTGAAGTACTCGAGCGTCACGCCCCCGAAGGCGAAGCGCGCGCTCATCGGGGCCAGGTAAAGGAAGAATGGGCTCAGGTAGCCGAACAGCACGAGCCGCCGCGTGTCGAGGAAGCTCCTTGGCCGCGGTGTACGAGCGAGGGTCGTGGCTTCCATGGCCGATCGACGCTAGCAGCGGCGCGTGTCGCCGGACGCCGGATCGGGTGAAGGGCGGGTGGGGGAGGCCGAGGGGGCCTCCCTCGCGGGCGAGCCGGGCGGGAGCCGGGGTCGGGGGGAGGTGCGAGAAACGCGGGGGCGACCCACACGTTGCCTGCATGTCGACCTGGCGACACCGATGGCGGCGATGCTGGCCGTGTCTTCGAGAGCGGTCGCGCGGGGAAACCCTGTCGAACCTCCTACCGACACCCGTCGGCCGCGCTCGAAGAGCCTACACATGCGTGGAAGGCAACGATCGAGGGAAGATCGGCCCGGCGCGGACGTACGTGGGGCACTCACCTTACTCAGGAGAACCATGTCCCGACCCTCGCTTCGCCTCATTTCGCTCGTCGTTCCGTGCTTGATGCTCGTCGTCGCCTGTAAAGGCAAAGACGAGGGCGCTTCTACCTCCGACCCCGGCTCGAGCGCGGCCAGCGTGGCTCGCGTGAAGATCCCGGAGGCCGGCTGTGAGATCGGCGTGCCTTCGGGGATGGAAGTCGCGAAGGCGAGCGCGAACGGGTTCACTCTCGTGCCGAAGGGGAAAAATCCCCTCTTCGACGGCACCCTGGTGAACATCCTGCCCGTCGGCTCGATGGGCTCGATCGCGCCCCCGGACGCCAAAGACCTGAAGATGAGCAAAGACAAGAAGAACGCGGACGGCTCCGTGGAGCGCGAAGGTTCATTCAACAACGGTATCCAGACGCTGCACGTCGCGGAGTACGTCTACCCGCTCGGGAAAGACTTCCTCCATTGCAAGATCCAAGCGGGTAAGGCAGAGCGCCGCGACGAGGTGGCGAAGGTGTGCTCCGCGTTGGCTCCGAAGAAGATCTGAGCGTGAGTCGACGACACGAGCCGCTCCAGGGCTCGCCCGTGCGAAGTGCCCGCCGCGCGTCCCGGCTGGCCCGTCGCGACGGGTAGGTCGCCGTCGACTACTTGGTTCGGCGTCGGATCTTTCGAGACGTGTGGTCGTCGAAGTAGACCCAGTCCGTCCCCACGGCGACGCTCCACACGTCGCCGGTGGTGACCTCGACGAGCTTCGGCCCTTCGGTGCGATAGAGACCTCCGCCCGCGTTCGGGATTCCGAGATACGCGTGGGTGGAGTCGGCTTCGAGGGCAAAGGGAAGGAACTTGTCGGCGAGCGAATACACGGTCGGCGAGGCACCGCGCGCCGCCCTTACGAGCAAGTGACCGTTATCGAAGGTCTGAATCGCCCAGACCCCCGTGCAATCGGCGGCGACGTCCGTCACCGCCCGCGGGGAGCCCGTCCCGTTGGGGAGCGTTTGCGGGAGCTCCAAGCGGTCGGTCGCCGCGAGCACCTCCAGAAAGGGCGACGACCTTCGCGACGTGCCCGCGACGAGCCGACCGTCGAGAGACGTGAGGTCGCCTTCCGGGCCCAGGTCGGCGAGAGGGAGCGATGGGAGTAAATTGCCAGTGCTGTCGAAAACGAGGATCTCGTCGTTCGCGCCGACGGCGACCCCCTGCCCGAACGAGGTAACCGAGTGGAACGGTCGCTGATTGCCGAGCTCACGTGCCGCGGTGCACGGGGCAGGACAATCGAGCGGCACGCGCAGCACCCTCTCCGAAAAGGCCGGATCGCGGACGAGCCAAATGGCGCCTCCCGCGACCGCAGCATAGCGCGGCGCCTTGCTGATGTTCGCGAGCACCGTCTCGACGCCGCCGACGCCGTCATGGCGGCGACGCTTCAGGGCGCCGCTGTCCCCCGCGCCGTTGCTGGGATTGCCTCCCGAGTGCTCTACCCAGAAAAATGCGTCGGCCGTGGCAGCGAACGCGAACGGATAGACGTTGGAGGGGAGCGCCGCGACTTCTTCGCTGCCGCACGGGCCTACGCACGGAGCGAGCTTACCCGCGGTGACGCCCGGGCACACCGTGACCTCCGCGTCTCGCTTCGACGCGTCGAGCGCGGTCGCGTCGAAGCCGGGGCGGCTCGCGTCGCCGCTACTCGCGAGAGCATCGGGAAGGTCGGTGCCAGCGTCGACCGCGGGACCTTCGCTCGCGCCGAACGTAGTGCAATGAAACGCGCCGGCCGCGAGAAGGAGCAAGACCGCGGACCGGATCCCTACGCTGCGCATCGATCGTGAGCGTATCCCAATCCGAGCGTCCCGCACGTAGGCAAGAGCCACCACCTGCTTGACGCGGTCCCGTCTCGTCTCGTCTCGCGTGTCGTGACGGCGATGCCGCGCCGATGCGAGGAGCGATGTCACACGTCGAATTCGAGTTTCTTTTCGAGGACCATGGCAAAGCTCGCCGTCTGGGGTTGAAAGTCGAAGCGCTGCACGTCGCAGCGGCGGACACCGCCTTGGGTGGTGTGACGAATCACGTTGATCGAGTTCGCGTGGTCGTTGCGGATGCGAGTCGAGACCGCGGTGCCCGCTTGAACGCACCACACCGGGCGGGTCAGGTCTCCGTAGCCCTGTGAGAGGGGGCGTATGTAGGGAAGGTGGATATGGCCGCCGAGGATGAGATCGACGCCGGCGCTGGCCCACGCGCGAATGGCCCCTTCGGCGCCGCGGACGCGATTCGTGATGTCACTCTCGCGAATGACGTGGACCGGCTGATGGGTGACGACCAAACGGAGCTGGTCCGCCGTCGCGGCGCGCAGCCTTCGGCAGACGCGCTCGACTTGGGACGGCGAGACCTCGCCATCGGTGTGCCGTCGTGGTCGCGTCGTGTTTACCCCGAGGACCATGAGATCGGACGACACGTGCTCGGGCTCGAGGTCTGCGCCGAACACACGTGCATACCCGCCGTAGGGCGCGATGACACGCGCCGCGAGGTTGAAGAGCGGAATGTCGTGATTGCCTGGAATGACCACTTTTGCTGGAATGGCTAAGCGCTCGACCCAGTCCTTCGCGGCGTCGAACTCGCTTCTACGCGCGCGCTGCGTGATGTCTCCGGAGAAGACCAGGACGTCCGGGCGGAGCCTCGCCGCGAGCTCCACGGAGGCCTCGACCACCTCGGGGCTCGCGGAGCCGAAGTGGGTGTCCGACACGTGGAACACGACGCTCATTCGGTCGCGCGCGTCGGGTTTTCGGGGACGAGCATGTTGAGCTTTTGAGGGGCGACCCGAAACAGGATGGGGGTC
>JAAFHV010000076.1:18612-34983 GCA_013297655.1 Myxococcales bacterium
TGTGGACGCGCATCGTATGGAAGGAGAAGTCGATGACGTTTTCGGCGTTTGCGAGCTCGCCGAGGGCGCCGCGAAGGAGCAAACGAAGCATCGACAAACGCCCGACCGGCTTGACCGCCACCGCGGCCAACTGGCCGTGATCGACGTCCTCGGCCTGGGGGAGCCCGACCTGGTCGAGCTGGAGGCGATTGTTGCCGACGAACAACATCGAGGCCTGCACGTCACGCGATTTTCCGCCAAGCTCGATCGTCATATCCATCGTGCGGTGGGCGCGGAGGAGGGAGGCTACACCGGAGATCGTCGCGACGACCCGCGAGCGCCCGAAGCGTCGCTTTGCCTCCTCCCTCTGCTCGAGGAGGCGGGGATAGGCCCCTAAGCTCGCGTTTACCAAAAAGGCGCGGTCGTTCATCAGTCCGACTTGCACGCTCGTCGTCCTCGCTCCGAGGAGCGCACGAATGGCTTCCTTCGGATCCTCGGGGATGCCGAGGTCGCGACCGAAGTAGTTGTAGGTACCTTGTGGCAAGACGCCGAACGGGACGCCGCTAGGCAGGACGGATTGAACGACGGTGTTGATGGTCCCGTCGCCGCCAGCGGCAACCACGGCGCCGCCGCCGCTCTTTACGATCGCGACCGCCTGCTTGGCTACCGCGGGGAGCGCCGATGGCTCGGGGGCCCGCAGGAGACGGTAGGCCTGACCTGCGGCCGCGAACCCCTCCGCGATGTCGCGCTCGCGCTCCGCTTCGGCCTTTCGGCCCGAGCCGCGATTCATGACGATGATCAACGGTCGACTGCGATTTACGGTTCCCGGTGCGTTTTCTGCAGACATATCCGGCGACGCCTCTGCGATCGGCGTGCCATGACCACCTCGAGGCTGCGCACAGCGAGCGGCGCGTGCTGCTCGCGTCGCGGTGCGCCGCGGAGTCGTGTGGATCGTGCGACCGCTGCTCGGACAGGGGGCGCTCTGCGCGGGGGGCAATGTCCCATCCGTGGGGGCGCGTGGCAGAGGCATTTCGCCCCACCTCGGCCGATACGCGACATCGAGCCGGTCCACGTGCCTGATAGCGTTCGCGCGGGAGGCGAGGGCGACGATGGGCGCGATGATGGGAAGGATAGCGTTTCGTCCCCGTCGTGGCGCGTCGAGCGTGTGCATGTCCGCTCGAACGCCTATCGAGGTGCCGCGTGGCGAGACCGTGACGGGGGTGGAGCGTGCTCGCGACGATGCCAAGAGAGAGCGGCTTCCGCGGCTTTCTGCGGTCGAGTCGGGAACGATGACGAGCTCGTGTGGGTGCTGATAGCGTGCCGCCATGGGCAATTCTTTCGATGCGTTGAACTCGTACTCCCCCGTCGTTCGGGCGGTCGCGGCGTCGCGCCGGTCCGGGCTTCTCGCGCGGCACGGCCGCGCGACCGTCGTCCTTCTCCGCCTCCTCTGCGCATTTGCCCCGCTCACGCTCGCCGCGTGCGGCGCGGGAGGTGCGGGCGCCGCCGTGAGGCCGAAGGAGACGAGCGCAGCCGAGGGGCTCGGCGAGACTGCGTGCAGGGAAGCCGACAACTCCGGCGAGCCGCTCGTCGTGGACTGGAAGCCCGATCAGCGCGCCGAGCTGGAGCTGATGATGAAGGAGAACGTTGCGATCGTCTCCTACAGTTGCAAAGGCTTCAAGCTCCTCAAAGACTGCAAGGTAGACGGCAAGTACGGCTTCTTGGGAATGAGCAAAAAGGAGCAAGTCGTCCGCCTCAGCAACGCCGACGAGGTGAAGGCGAACTTGCCCTTCGGGGGCGCTGGCATCGCGGGCAGCATCAGCGGCGAGATGAACCGCGGCTCCACCCTCGACGTGGCGATGGTCATGATCGGGAAGGTGAAGACGACCTGGGCGAAGGTGCAGGCCGACGAGCTTCAGGGCGATTGCGCCGGCGCGACCCACTTCGTGAAGGGCGCCATGATCGGCGCGTTCGTGATGGAGACGGGCACGAAAGGGGAGGTCAAGTCGGCCGCGCAGATGTTCGGCGCCGGGGCGAGCGGACAATCTGCGAGCCAGAAGGGCGTAAAGAACAAAGACGGTGAGCTCGCCGATTGTGCCAAGTCGTCCCCCGACGACAAAACCGCCCCCGGGCAGTGTCAGGCGTTCATTCGCCTCGAGCTAAAAGCCATTTTGCCGAAGGCGGTCGCGGGCGCACCGCCCGCGCCGGTGGAAGCGCGCACCCGCGCTGACGTCGTCGCCCCCGATGGCGCGTGTCCGAAGGGCCTCGTGCTCTCGGACGGAAAGTGCACCGACGCCGCGCACGCCACCGCGTACGTGTGCGACGGAAAGGACTCCTCCGTGTGCGTCGCCCAGTGCGACAAGGGCAACTTCGCGAGCTGTGGGCTCGCAGGCGCGAGCTTCGTCGCGGGGACGTCGGGAGCCGCTCGCGACGAGAAGCGCGCTCGCGATCTGTTCACGAAGGGGTGTGACGGCGGAGACACGAAGAGCTGCGCGAACCTCGGCGTTCTCCTCTTGGGCGGCCGGGGAGGAAACAAAGACGGCGCGGCTGCCGCGCAGCGCTTCGCGAAGGCATGCGACGGCGCGGATGCGCTCGCGTGCGCGAGCTTGGGCGCCCAGTACCGCACGGGCGACGGCGTGGCGAAGGACGAAACGAAGGCGGCAGCGTTGCTTCAGAAGGGCTGCCAAGGTGGCGACGACCTCGCCTGCGCGAGCGCGGGAAAGCTCCTCCTCGACGGGGTGGGCGTCACGAAAGACGTCGTCAAGGGAACCGACTTCCTCAAGCGGGCATGCGACGGTACGCAGGCGCAAGCGTGCGTCGACCTCGGCCTCGCGAGCGAGCTAGGCAAGGACGCGCCGAAGGACGCGATCCGCGCCAAGATGCTCTATCAGCGCGGTTGTTATCGCGGAAATATGCAGGCGTGCTTTGCGCAGGGCCGGTTGGACGTGGGCTTCGGCGGAAACCCCGCGATGGCGAAGCAAGCGTTCGAGATGGGCTGCGCGCGCAACGATACCCTCTCGTGCGCCGCGCTGAAGGTCCTCTACGGCGGCACGCGCGCGGTCGTTCCCGGGCCCGAGTCGGTCGACCTGATGAACCGCTGCAACAGCGGTGGCTCCGCGCGCGATTGTGCGAACGCGGGCGTGCTCAACATGGCGGCGGGGCTCCCGATCGGAAAGCAGCTCGTCGAGCGCGCCTGCATGCAGCAGGATCCGCTCGGCTGCGCGGTGAAGAACAAGAAGCCCTGAGTCTGCTACGGAGGAGCGTGCGCCCGCGCCGGTGGAGGGTCGAGCTCAGTACCCCAGGTCGGGGGCGGCTGGCGGCGGCGGCGACGCCTTCTGGCCGCCCGCGTCCGAGCCGTGAGGCTTCGTAGCCACAGCCCGCGGCAAAGACTTGGTGGCGGGCAACGCCGGCTCTGGAGTCATCGCTGCGTCCGCAGGGGCTCCGCCGGTGGCGGCGGCGGAAGCCAAGGCAGGCGGCGCCGCCCCTTCGTCGATCCTCGAAGAAGCGGAAGCGGAAGGGCTCGCCGGGGCCGTCGAAGGCGCCGCGACGGCCCGCGCCCATAGGCCCCACCCGCCAAGTGTCGCGCCCGCGAGCACGACGACGATGCCGAGGGCGGCGAGGGCGGCGGGCGACACGCGACCCCGCGCCGCGGTCGGTGCACTCGAGAGGCTCGGTTCGGCGACGACGACCGGTGGGCTCGCCGTCGAGAGCGTCGCCCTCACTCCAGAGATGGACTCCCCGCTGGACGAGAGGCGCACCGGTGCGAACTCCCCCGTGGGCACGGACTCCGCGAGCGAGAGCTGACGGGCTATGACCGAAGCTTGGCTCGCGCGCTCGTCGGCGAACGCTTCGAGGAGCGAGGCGGAGAGCTCCCGCCGCGCCGACGGAGATCGGGCGAAGGCCGCCTCGACGGCGGAGAGCATCTCGCGCGCGGAACCGAAGCGGTCCTCCGCGCGCATGGACAGCGCCTTCGCACACACGGCTGCGAGGTCCGGGTGGGGCGCGACGGCCTCGTATGGGAGCGCAGGCAAATCACCGCCGATCAGTCGGCCGAGGATCTGCGCGGGCTCGACTCCTCCCCACATCCTGCGCCCGGCGAGCACCTCCCACAGCAGGATCCCCATCGCGAAGAGATCGGCGCGACGATCGATCGCGCCTCCACCGGTTTGCTCCGGCGCCATGTACGCCAGCTTGCCCTTCAGCATGCCCGTTTGGGTGAGGTTCTCGGAGGCGTGAACGAGCTTCGCGATCCCGAAGTCGAGGAGCTTCACGTCACCGTCGTACGTCACGATGACGTTGTGCGGGCTCACGTCGCGGTGCACGAGACCGAGCGGTGCGCCGTCGAAGCCGCGTAGCTCGTGGGCGTGGTGGAGTCCCTCCAAAATCTCGCAGATCACGTGCACGTGGAGCGCGAGCGGCATCTTCGCCGCGAGCTTCCTTCGGACGACCGTGTAGGGCTGGCCGTCGAGGTGCTCCATGACGAGCGCCGTCGACGCCCCGTCCTCGTGCACCTCGAACGTTTGCACGACGTTCGGATGGGAGAGCCGCGCTGCAATGCGCGCCTCCTCCGAGAACATCGCCGTGTACTCGGGGTCGAGCGCCAGCTCCGTCCGCAGCTCCTTCACGACGACGAGCTTGGTGAACCCGCGCTGGCCCTTCAGCGCAGCGAGATACACGGTCGCCATGCCGCCACGCCCGAGCACGGCGAGACGTCGATACTTGGAGGTGGTCTCCGTCGCTGGCGAAGGCTCGGCCATTCAGAAAGCTCCGTTGACCCAGGTGGGGACCTTCTGCGAGCGCGCTGATGCCGTTCGTGTCGCGGGGCTCGCCAAGAGCCACACGATTCCGCTCGAGAGCAAGACGCCCCCGGCGACGAAGAGCACCGTCGAAAGGGACGCGCTGCGTTCGGCGCTCTCGGCGAGCGCGAGATCTCCGCCCGGAGCACACACGCGACCCGGGCATCGTGACTCGAGGGTGGACTGATCGGAGAGCGCGGTGACGCCGAACACCGCCCCGAGGCCCATGACGACGGCTCCTGATCCGACCCCCACCCAGCCCGGCCAGGTGACCTTCTCCGAACGCGGAGCATCGACGGGAACGCGGGTACCGGCGGGCGTGGAGTCCGGAGTGCCCGCTGTCGTGGGCGCAGGCGGGGGCGCCGCCGCCGCGCTCTTTACGAGGTGGACGTCGAGCCCTCGCGAGCCGGCCTCCGCGAGCGTGAGGTGGAGCTCCTGCGAGGCGTAACCGGGCGCGCGGACCGCGACGACGTGCTCACCAGGATCGACGGGCTGTTCCACACCGAGCACGACCGGCGAGATCCGGTGACCGTCGAGATCGACGTCTGCCAGGGCGCCATCGGGGAGTACCGTGATGCGCAGCTTGGCGAGGCGCGGCAGGGTCGCCGCGAGCAACGCTGCGCCTCGTTCCCGTGCCGTCACGAAGGCCGATGGAGCGTTCGGCGGCAGGGTCTCGTGCGCGAGCTTGCGCAGGGTCTCCGTGCCCGCGACGAGGCGGCCGACCTCGATCTGGCAAGCGCCGAGGCGGGCGAGGTGCGTCGGAGCGTGGACGAGCTTCTCCGCGCGTTCGAACCGGTCGATCGCTTCGGCGCACTTGCCGTTTTCGCTGAGCGCTATCCCATCGAGCGCGAGCGTGCGCGCCGTCGCCGTATCCGCCGGATCTGCCGCCGACGCGACCCCGACCCAGAGTGGAATCATCGCTGACGTGAAAATCGAGAGTCGAACGAGTGGCTTCATTTGTCGTCCCATACGGTCCAACGCTCCGTCGCCCAGACGTCGCGGCTGTCGCGGAGGGCGCCCTTGTACGGCGCGGGCGTGAAGAAGGGGTCGCTCACCGCCGTCGCGGGGAGCTCCCCGATCGGGCCGAACGAAGGGGCTCTCGGGTCGAAGCACCTGGCGATCCCGGGATCGGCGACCGCGTTTCCAGGCGTCGCGAGCGCGAGCTCGTCGAATCCGTCGTCGTCATCGGCAAAGAAGTCGACTCCGCCGTCGGTCTCGGCGAAGCCGAGGTCTGCCGGCGCGCGGGTGGGGTTCCAGCCATTGCCGAAGAACACGTTGCCCTTGAGCTCGATCGTGGATCGCTCCATCGGCTTTTGTGCGTTGAGCCCTGCCTCGAAGCCGACGACGACGGAGTTGAAAATGTGAGCGTTGGTGTTCCGTCGGAGCAACATCCCGTAGCGACGACGTAGCGGGCCGGCGCCCCCGTCGATGACGGGTCGTGTCGGCATCCGGCCCGGTCCGCAAAGCGTCGCGTTCGCGATCGTCGGCTCGCTCTGCGGCTCGCGGTCCCACTCGGCGGGGAGGCCCCCGTTGTCGCCCTCGAAGCCGTTCGCGTCGTCGTAGATGCCGGGATCCTGCTGAACGACGACGAACTGCAGCTTGCCTCGGTATCCGAAGTCCCAGTCGATGCCGTCGTCTTGATTGTATTGGCAGAGCAGGTGCTTGGCGTTCACCGTGCCGCCGAAGAGCTCGAAGCAGTCGTCGGTGACCATCCGCACCTGGACGTAGTCGACCAACGTTTTGCGGCCGACACCGGCGAAGGTGATCCCGTTGACCTCCTTGTTCTGAAAGACGGTGAACCCGCCGTACTCGAGCCTGACGTACCTGAGCACGCCGCTGTCGCCGTCGTCGTCGTCACCGCCGAAGGTGTAGCGGCTCGTGCCGTCGCCGGCCTCGAAGAGCTTCTCGCCCTGGTTCACGCGCGCTTGACCGAGGATGACCAGGCCGCCCCAATCACCGGGCTTCTGCTGACCCTTCGGCGCCGCGCTCGTAAAGACGATGGGTCGGTCGACCTTCCCGTCGGCGACGATTCTCCCTCCCGCTTGCACGACGAGGAGCGACACGGCGAGCGGGTCGCCAGCGAGGCCGCGCTGCCCGAGGATGGTCGTACCCGGCTCGATCGTCAGCGTCTTTCCTGGCGGCACGAACACCTGACCCTTGAGGAGGTACGTCCGCGCGCAAGAGAACGTCGCATCTTCGGTGATCTCGGTCACCTCGACGACGGGCTTGTCGGCGCGGAGGCAAGGGTCGGTCGTCGTCGTGCCGTCTCCGGCCGCGCCGTCGGCGAGGGGAGTCGAAGCGTCGCCATCGGCCGTTCGGGTGGAGCTCTCCGTGTACCCGTCGACGTCGAGAAACGCCGCGCAGCCCACGAGAGCAAGCGCCGCTGCGGTCGACCAACCCAGGTACCTCATGGCCAGGGTGATAGCGGTCCCGCTCCGACGACCGAGGGCAGTTGAGCAACGAATCGGTGAACGGTGTGCGCGCGGGCTCGGCGGACGGTGCGCGGGCGCGGCCTCGCGGCGCTGTGAGCGCATCGCTGCTACGCTCCTCGGCAAGGTCGGCAGCGATGGCGAGCGAACCCACTTCGACGATGACCCGCACAGTGCTTGGTCTAGGGGTGGCCGTCTTTTTCGCTCTCGTGCCCATCTTGCGCGCGATCGAGGGGCACGCAGAGGCGCAGATCGTTCCTCCGTCGTCGGCCGGTCCTTCGGATGCCTCGTTCGATGCGAGGACGAGCGCGCCCGGTCGCGATGGATGTCAGGCGCGCACGCGACGCGGGGAGGCGCCGCTCGAAATCGCCGTGCGCCTCGCCGAGCACTGGGCCCGTCTCCTCACAGGCTGTCCACAGGTTGTTGAAAGTGGCATTAAGGCGACGGTTGCGAAGCCGTGCGGTGCGGCGCGCACGTTGGCAGCCGTCAGGACTCGAGTCGGCCCGAGAGTTTACGTACACGAGCCTCGCACCGCGCGAAGGTACGCGAACGTCTTGTCCCACCAGGTGAAGTTTGCCGGCATGAAGAAACGCAGAACGAGCGCGCGCGGGAGGAGCGCTCGTTCGACGCAGGCCAGCGTGGCGCCGCCCGCGCTCTACTCAAGGAGCGGCGCACGCGCCCATTTTGCAGGCGAGGCCGAGGGCGGGGTCACAGCAGGTGGGGCTCTCGCACCGGCTGCCCGCGGCCCCTTCGCGGCCCGCCGCGCTCGGTGCTGCCGTTCGTGGTCGCGCAGCTCGGAAATGGCACTCCGGCGTTGACCTCACGCGTCGGCGCGCGCAACCCTTCGACGTCGTCGACGACACGAACGAGGTAGAGGGTCGACGAAGAGCACACACCTTCGTCGCTCGCGAGAACGAGCGAGGTCTGGGCAGCGTCGAGACACGCCGGCGCGCTCGCTGCGACGCGAAGGTCGCCAAAAGGGAAACGGCGAGCAGCCTTGCCGTCGTCGTGGCTCGATGGTGCATCGTTGGCTCCTGAAGGCCGTGCGCGTGCATCGGCGCGCGCGCGAGAAATCAGTCGAGTGCGCGGCTCGGCGCGCGGCGCAGCCAGTCCGAATAGATCCGGCTCTGCTTCTCGAGCTTTTCGCCGAGGTTCGCCCAGCGTTCGCGGTCGCCGGCGCCAGCGCTCCGGCCGTGGTCTCGAACGAGCCCGGAGAAACGTTCGTTCAAGGTGATCATCACACGCGCGAGAGTGTCACCGGGAAGGGGGCCGGGAGCGTTCAACACGGCGATCGCCACGGCGATCGCTTCGGAGAGCGCGACATCCGTGGCGTGCGTATCGGCCGCGAGAAGCTCGGTGAGGACACTCTCGAGCGCGATGCTCGAAGAGGCTCGCACGAGATCGGCGACCGAGCCTTCGCACGTCGAGGCTTCGGAAGCGTCGGAAGCGCCGGTATCGTCGGAAGGGTCGAAGGCGAGCTCGGCGACGTGCGCGGTGGCGCGGATCGCGTCCGCGTTGGCACGGAGCGCGTCGGCCGTCTTCTCGTCCATCTCCTCGACGATCGCGACCTCGAACGCGGCGATGAGCGCGCCGGACCTCGCGAGATCGATCGGTGCGGAGCCGGAGGCCGCTACGCTCGCGCGAGCGAGCGCCGTGAAGCCCCGGCGCCGTGCCTCGTCGGTCGCACCCCAAGACCACCCTCGCGCCAAGCTCGCGAAGTGAAAGACCTCACCCGCCTGCGCGTAGAGTCGCCGCTCGAGATCGGCGATTCGCGAGACCGTTTTCCGCCGCAGCGCCTCGCCGCTCGAAGCCGCGCAAGCCGGCGACGCGAGGACGGCGCGGCTCGTCGCCCTGAGCTCGGCGATTTTGGCGAAGGCGACGCTGGCGACAGCCGCGCGGAGGGCATAGGCGGTCGAGGCGCGCTCTTGCCGCCCTCGGTGGAAGCGCCAATGCTTCGCGAGAGGCTGATGAGGCTCGCTGAGCGCCACGAGCACGGCCGCCGTCGTGTCGACCTTCTCGGTATCGGGGAGGTCAGCGAAGGACTCGCGGGTCGACTCGATCGTCGCAGCGAGGGAGACTTCGAGGTAAGGCATCGCGCGCTCCTCTTCTTCGTTCGCGAGGCGCGAGGTGTCGCGAAGTCCTTGCGCAGCCTCGCGGTGAGCGCGTGGCAGGGCGGCGGGCACCGCGGCGCCGCGCATCCACGACTCGGCTTGCTCCGCCATCGCGGCGAGGAGCGCGCCGTGCTCGGGCGCGAGCGCGACCAGGCTTCGCGCGACCCTGCATGTCTCCCGTCGTAGGAGCACGAGGTCGAAGCCGACGTCGGCGGCGAGCGCCACGAGGTAGTCGGCGCGCGGGCACTCGCGCCACGCGAGGCGCGCGTCGACTCCGTACGAGCGGGCCCATGCGACGGCTCCGTCGTCCAAGGTCCAAGCATCCCCCGCCCTCGAAATCCAAGCTCCGATGCGATCAGCGACGGTGCGCACGGTGGTCTCCTGTTCGTCGACGCATGAACGCGGGACGAGGCGGTGCCTCCTCGACGTGGTGCCCGCGCTTCGGTAGGAAGTATGACGTGCCCCTCTTCGAGTAGTCGAGCCCCCGCGGGCGCGCGCGGAAGGCCGGACGCTCGATTTCACGGATTCGACTCTTCGTCGTTGCACAGCCGCCCGTGCGCCCGTGGGTTCTCTTCTTCGTCCCTGCGGCCGGGTCACACGAAGCGACTCGTAGCGGCCAAGCCGTCGTGCGCGCATCAGGACACCTTGTACGGGGCAGGCGGTGTCCGGCCGGGAATCGACGTCGAGAAGGAGCTTGCGGAGCGAGGTGTTCTCCTGCGTCCCGCGACGAGCGCCGGCGGCGACCCTCGCGACCGCGAGCTTCACAAAATCCTTGAACGACTTTCGCGCGGCCGGGAACACACAGGCGAAACCGAAGCCATACCGCATCGAATTGGACACGCCGCGACCGCTTCGCCGGCCGGCGGGTGAGTACCTGCGCACGCTCGAGCCTACGGTCTCACGTCTCGAACCATGATCCGATCCAAAGGAAAGAAATTCCAATGAAGCTTACTCTTCCCCTTCTCGTCGCTGTCGTTGTCGCTCCGCTCACTCTCGCCTGTAGCTCGTCGAGCGCCCCCGCACCCGAGGCGAGCACGTTCCCAGCCGAAGCTGCGACAGACCTCCAACGTACCCTCGACGAGTCAGTCAAGGCCAACGTCGCAACGGGGGTATCCGTCGCGGTGGCGCACCCCAAGTACGGCATGTGGCTAGGGGCTGCTGGTTCCGCCAATCGCGAGACGAACGAAGCGCTCACTCCACAACATCGTTTTCGCGCCGGAAGCATGTTGAAGACGCTCGTCGCGACTGCCACTATGCAGCTCGTCGACGAAGGCAAGCTCGGCCTCGACGACACTCTGCCACGGGTGCTTCCGGCGGACGTCGCCGCCAAAATCACGGGGTCGGATCGGATCACGGTCCGTATGCTCCTCAACCATACATCCGGCATTCCTGACTTCGCCACAGGCGACTTCGATGCCCTCGTTGCAGCGAGGCCGGCACACGTGTGGACCCTAGACGAGGAGCTTGCACGGGTCGTCGCGCAACGACCTTCATTCGCCCCCGGCCAGGGCTGGGCCTACACGAACACCGGTTACGTGCTCCTCGGGGTCATCGTGGCGAAGTCCTCGGGCCAGGATTGGCGCACTGTCGTGGCGAAGCGCGTGCTCGAGCCATCGGCAATGGCGGCGACGACGTTGCCGCCCGAGGGCACGACCGCTTGCCCCGACTGCTCGCGCGGATACCAAGACATCGACGGCACCCTCCGCGACTTCACCGAGGTCGATCCCTCGATGGCCGGAGCTGCCGGCGGTGGCGCCCTCGTCACGACACCCGGCGACATGACCAAGTTCATCGTCGCCCTCGCTACCGGAAAGCTCTTCACCCGGAGCGAGACGTTGCCAAAGATGCTGGATTTCGTCGAAGCACCCGCACCAGAAGAAGGACAGACGGGCTACGGCCTGGGAATCGTTCGGTTCGAGGTCGACGGTGTCGAGCTCTTCGGACACCTCGGCGGCACCGCGGGATACCAAAGCTTCGTATTGGTGCAACCCGGCTCTGGAATGGCCGCGAGCGGCTACATGAATCGTCACGGGGACTTTGGCGCGTTCATCGTCCCAGTGCTCGCGTCGCTTGCGCGGATTCAGTAGGCCGCAGCCAGAGTCCGACCGCACGGAACACCTCCCCGCCGCGTCGCTCGCTCGCCGCCGAGCGATGCAGGGGAGGCAGGATCGTCGTCGCGGTCTCAATCACGGATCGAGCTGGGACGCGCGGTGCTGCCGCCACACCCACAGGTTCGCAACGGCGAAGGCGGTCTCACCGGCGATCGCGACCAAAGAGCCTGCGCCCGCCGCGCCACGTGCGAGCTCGACCCCTCCTAGGAGTGCCAGCGCAGACATGGTTGTGCCGACACCGGCCATGATCGCCTGGCGCGCAATCGAGTGGGGTGCATCGCGTGCGAGGTACGACAGCACAGCGAAGCCGAGGAACAGCATCGCCGCTCGTCGCGCGAGAAACGCCGCCGATGTGGCGCTCTCGATCCCGAACAACGCGAAGATCAGTCCTGGCGCCAACAGCAGGACGAGGAACAGCGTCGACGAGAGGACGGACGTCGCGAGGGTCAAGGTTCGGAAGGTCACGCGCGCGACCTCACCGCGACCAGCGCCGCGCGAGAGAGGGTCGAGGCGGGAAGAGCGCTTACGTGGAGCGCAAGTCGCTCGAGCGCCTCGTAAACGTGAAACGTTGCCAACGAGCTCAAAGCTACCTCGCACGCGGCGGCGGATACAACCCGGAAGACTCGTAGTCAGTGACGCGAGCGCATAGGCCACTCGGCGAAGCTGCGCTACGCGCGGCGCGCTCCCAGACTGGAACGTCTGGCGTTCGAGCGCACGTGACGAGCCTTTCGAGGCAACCCCTTCGTAGGCCCGCCGAACGAAAGCGGCAATGGACGAATGCGCGTTCGTTGCAGGGGAACGGCCGTTCGTTTCACGGGGCTGTTCGTTGCGTGGTGACGTATCGCCGGTGCAGCTCCGTGCTCCCGGTGCGAACGAGCCCCGCGCGAAACTCGGAGCCACGAGCGCGGCCGGGCGAAGTGCAGCTCCGACATTCGCCCGCGAGCGCGCGCCGGCCGAGCGTGATACATCCGGCGGAGAGACATGAATCGACGCCGCGAGCTCGGCTCTCTCGTCGTGGCGGCGGTCGCCGTGATCGTCGGGGTGGGCCCCGTGATCCCTTCTCTCCGTGCCGATCATCGCGCGGCGGCGCTCGCGCTCGCAGGGACCTACCTCGCGCTGCTCGTCGCGGGCGGGCTCACGTCGACGACCGGCCGACGCAAGGCGGTCGTTTTGGTGCTTCAGAGCGCGCTCGTCCTCGGGCTCGTGCTGCTGAGCGACGGCGCGGCGGGGCTCGTCGCGATGCCGCTGTTGAGCGCGATCGCGGTCGAGACGTCGGCCAAAATGGCGCTCCTCGTCGGGGCGTTCTTCGTGGCGTTGATCGGCGCGCTCGGCCTCCGTCACGGCGTCCCACCGACGACAGTCGTCCAGACGCTCGGAACCGACGGCGCGGCGGCCGCCTTCGTCGTCGCGTTCTCGAGGCTGATGGCGGGTGAGCGCGCTGCGCGGGAGCACGTGGAGCGTCTCGCGACGGAGCTCGAAGCGGCGAACGCCAAGCTCGTCGACAACGCCGCCCGGATCGAGTCGCTCGCCACGATCGCCGAACGAAATCGCATCGCGCGTGACATTCACGATGGCCTCGGGCACTGCCTCACGGTCGTGAACATGCAGCTCGAAGCCGCGAGGAAGCTTCTCCCCGGCGAGCCGCAGCGGGCCCTCGAGTGCGCCGAGCGCGCGCAGGCCATGACCCGACAGGGCCTCGACGAGGTGAGGCGGTCGGTCGCCGTCCTCCGTGACGCGGACGACGGAGTGCCGCTCTTCGACGCGATCCGCGAGATCGCCAGCGTGTGCCGCTCCGATGGTCTCGCGGTCGACTTGTCGCTGCACGGCGAGCCCCGCGCGCTCGCGCAGCCGATCCGCACGGCGCTCTACCGCACGGCGCAAGAGGCTCTCACCAACACCCGCCGCCACGCCGAGGCGAGCGTCGCGAAGGTCCGCCTCGCTTTCGACCGGGAAGACATCAGCCTCGAAATTCAGGACGACGGGAAGGGAACGGGCGACGCGTCCGGAGGCTTTGGCCTGCTCGGGATTCGCGAGCGTGTCCAGCAGGTGGGCGGGAGCGTCGAAGTGCGAACCGCCCCCGGGGCCGGCTTCACCGTCTCCGTCAGGGTGCCGGCGTGACCCCGATTCGCGTGCTCGTCGTCGACGACCAGGCCCTCTTCCGCGAAGGCTTGTCGCTCGTTCTCTCGCTCCACGCCGACGTGGTGGTCGTAGGCCAGGCGTGCGACGGAGAGGAAGCGTTGCGGATGGTAGACCTGCTTCGGCCGGACGTGATCTTGATGGACATCAAGATGCCGAAGCTCGACGGCGTCGCGACGACGCGTCGATTGCGCGCTTCGGCGCACCCGTGCCGTGTGGTCGCGCTCACCACCTTCGACGACGACGAGTACGTGTTCGAGGCGCTTCGTGCGGGCGCGGTAGGCTACCTCCTCAAGGACGCGCCGAGCGACAAGCTCCTCGAATCGGTCCGCGCCGCGGCCCGCGGCGAGTCCTTTCTCCAGCCTTCGATCGCGGCGAAGGTCGTCGCCGAGCTCGCGCGCCTCTCCCCGCGTCCGAGGACGGACACAGACCTCACCGATCGCGAGCTCGAGGTCGTGCGTTTGCTCGCGCGTGGTGCGTCGAACAAGCAGATCGGAGCGAAGCTGTTCCTCGCCGAGGGCACGGTGAAAAACCACGTCACGAACATCCTCGTGAAGCTCCGCGTCGAGGACCGCACCCAGGCTGCGCTCCGCGCGCAGGAGCTCGGGCTCGTGTGAGGTCATGGGTCACCCATGACCGTCGAAGGTGACCTTCGACGGATTTCGGCCGCCCGCCCGTCAGCGCACATTCCCCTCGTCGGCACTCGGTGCCGCTGGAGGAAACCATGAAACGTCGAATGATCGGCTTCGCGCTCGCGTCCACTCTCGTCGCGCTGGGTTGCGGCACCAAGGAGATTCTCCCTACCCACGTCGCGGACGCCGGTCCCACGGAGGTCGACGGCGGGGGCGACGCCGGCGGCGATGCCGCGACGGCCAGCGTCGGTACGTCGGCGCACTACGTAACGATGCCTGACGGGACCAAGCTGGCGGTGCAGGTGACCCTCCCGCCTGGTCCGCCCGGGGCCAAGGTGCCGACCGTCCTGCGCCTCACGCGGTACTGGCGTGCGACGGAGTACAAGAGCGAGGAGGCGGCCAAAGCCGACGTCTACGAGCAGCTCGCCGGCTTCTACACGTCCCAGGGACTCGCGTACGTCGCGGTGGATGCGCGCGGAACCGGCGCGTCGTTCGGCACGAGCAGCGGACCATGGTCGCCCGTCGAGCAGGACGACGCGAAGCACGTCCTCGATTGGATCGTGGCGCAGCCGTGGTCGTCCGGGAAAGTGGGCGCGATCGGCACGAGCTACGACGGGAACAGCGCGGTGCTCCTCGCGGCGACGAAGCACCCGGCGCTCGCGGCCGTCGTCGCTCGCTTCTACGACTACGATCCGTTCGGAGGCCTCGCGTTCCCAGGGGGCGGCTACAACGCAGCGTACGTCGACCCATGGGGCGCCTACACACGCGCGCTCGACGGGAACGACGCATGCGCCCTCGCGCCGACGAAAGGCGCGACCTGCGACGAGTACCGCGCCGCCATCGCAGGTCCGCTCCCGGTCGTGCGCGGTGACCTCGCCGCCGCGCTCGGAGCGCACGCCGCCAACCTCGATTTGACGGCGGCGATGCGGACCGTCCAGTTCCGCGACGACAAGCTCGGCGCTGGTGCGAGCCTCGAGGCCGTGTCGCCCTACCAGCTCGCGAGCGCGATCGGGGCGAGTGGTACGCCGCTGCACGTCACCGCGAGCTGGCTCGATTCCGGCACCGCAGCCGGCGCGCTCGATGGCTTCGCCACCCTCAAGAACCCGCAGACCGTCGTCATCGGCGCCTTCACGCACGGCGGGGTGGGGGACAACGATCCGCTCGCGGCTCCCAAGCCCGTCGCCAACCCTCCGGTCGAGGAGCAGTACGTCGAGGCGATCACGTTCCTCGCCGAGAAGCTCGCCGGCGCGCCTCCGCGCGAGAGCCAGATTCGCTACGTGACCCTAGGAGAGGGCAACTGGCGCACGACGACGGTGTGGCCGCCGAAGAGCGTCGCGACGCGAGCGCTCGCCCTCGGAGCCGGCCACGCGCTGCGTGATGGCGTGGTGCCGGAGGCCGACGGACAAGACGACTACATCGTCGACGCGGCGGCGACCTCCGGGAAGCACAACCGATGGGTGACGGCGACGGACCAAAGCCGCGCCGACTACGGGGATCGCGCCTCTCAAGACGCGCGTCTGCTCGCGTACACCTCGACGCCTCTCGCCGTCGACACGCGCGTCACTGGCACGCCAGTGGTGCACCTTCGGATGAGCGCGGACACGTCCGACGCGATGGTGTTCGTGTACGTCGAGGACGTCGATGCTGCGGGGGTGAGCCGTTATGTTACGGAGGGCGAGCTGCGCCTGCGAGATCGTGCCGTCGGCGGCGGTCCCGAGCGTGTCACCGGACGAACGTACCGACGTGGGGATGCGCGTGCCTACGATCCGGGGACGGACGTCGACCTCGTGATCCCGCTCCAACCCACCTCCGCGCTCTTGCGCGCTGGGCACCGCGTCCGGATCGCGATCGCCGGAGCGGACGCGGACACGTTCACGCCGGTCACGAAGGCTGGCGCGCGGTTCACGGTTCGACGCGGCGGAGCGAACGGATCGCGCCTCGACTTGCCCGTGGACAGCGCGCCGTAGCAGCCACTTCCAAGGGTCGTCCCTCGTCCGGGGATGCGGCGGGCGTCGCCGACGGGAGAAAATCAAACGGGCTGCTAGAGCGACAAACGGCTTAAGCAGCCGTGTGGGCGAGGAAAACGCTGCTCGACCTCCGCCGCACCGCCGTCGTGGCGAACCTCCGGAAATTGCCCGGGTCCTCACGGCTGCTCAAGGTCGCTCTCGCTCGCCGACGTC
>JAAFHV010000077.1 GCA_013297655.1 Myxococcales bacterium
AAGCGGGCGTAACGACCCTCGGGCGACGGGAAAAATAAGCTCAAATCATGCGCGCGAGGGCCGCCGCTCTCGCGCTCGCGAGCAGCTCCACGTCGTCGGCGTGCACACCCGACTCGGTCTCGGCGATGGCGCGTGGGTCGTCCCCGTTCACGATGCGCTCTCGCGCCTCCGCGCGCCCGGTGAGCAGATCGAACGCGGGGATCGTGTCGACGAACTCGTACTTCTCGGTGCGGAAACGAAACTCTTCCCGGTGGGCGTGGTGCGCGAGCGCGACGAGGGCGAGGTAGGTCGCGTAGGGGCGGAACGAAGCCGCGTCCGTCACGTGAATTTGTACGCCGCCGCACACCTTCTGCGCGTGCTTGTGGAACATGGGAAAGAACGTGACCGGGCGCGCGGTGAAGCCGGGGAGGCCGGTGTCGGCGAGGCCCTTCGCGAGCTTCTCGCCGTCGACCCAGGGGGCCCCGGTGAGCTCGAAGGGCCGCGTGGTGCCGCGGCCATCGGAGAGGTTCGTGCCTTCGAGCAAGCAGCCGCCGGGGTAGACGAGCGCCGTCTCGAACGTGGGCATGTTCGGCGACGTCATCACGAAGGGTCGATCCCACGACGACGCCAGGGCGCCGCGATCGAGCTCCTCGCAGCGAACGATGGTGAGCGCCTCTTTCGGGAGCCCCTCCACGTCGGCGCGGTGCGCGCAAATCTCTCCGAGGGTGAGCGCGTGGCGAACGGGGAGCGGCTCGAGGCCGACGAACGAGCGAAACGCCGGATCGAGCGATCGGCCCTCCACCACCGTGTGCCCGAGCGGGTTCGGCCGGTCGAGGACGAGGGTGGGAATGCCGAGGCGCGCCGCCGCACGCATCACGAGCACCGCCGTCCACACGAACGTGTAGTAGCGCGAGCCTACGTCTTGGAGATCGACGACCACCTGGTCGACGCCCTCGAAATCGACGTCGCGCGGGGAGAGGTCCGCGAAGTGCTCGCCGTAGAGGCTGCGAATCGTGGTGCCGTGAAGATCTTTCGCGTCGGCGACGCCGATCATGTCCTGCGCCTCGCCGCCATAGCCGTGCTCCGGCCCGAACACGATCCGCGGGCGCTTGCCGAGCCGCGCGAGGAGCGCGCTCACGTGCTCGAGCCGCGACGTGACCGACGCCGGATGCGCGAGCAGCGCGAGCCTCCCGTCGTGGAGGCGCGAGGCGAGGGTGGGGTCGAGCGCGAGGCGATCCGTTCCGGTCTTCACCCGCGAAACGTAAACCGACTATGCGCGCGGCACGCAAGGAATTGCGCACGAAAAGCCGTAAAATTACGAAATAAACCCGCCGATGTTCGGTTCTATGAAAACTTTTCCAGCCCTAGGATAGGGTGAATTTGATGCGCCGCGTTCTGGTCGTCGACGACGAAGAAAACATTCGGCTCGTGCTGCGGACGCTGCTCCGCAAGCACGGTTACGAGGTCGAGGTCGCGGACAACGGCGAGAGCGCGCTCGCGCTGGTCGAGTCGTTCGGGCCGGACGTCATCTTGACCGACGTGCGGATGCCGAAGATGGGCGGGATGGATCTCCTCGCCACCCTCCGCGCCAAGCAGAGCTCTGCCACCGTGATCGTGATGAGCGCCTACGGCAACGTGGACCTCGCGCTCGAGGCGATGAAGGCGGGCGCCTACGACTACGTGGGCAAGCCCTTCAAGCCGGACGAGATCGTGCTCGCGCTGCGCAAGGCCGAGGAGCGAGAGTCGCTCCGTCGCGAGAACCGCTCTCTCCGCGAGCAGATCCGAAACGAACAAACGTTCGAGTCGATTTTGGCGAAGAGCCAAGAGATGCAGGACGTCTTCCGCACGATCTCCAAGATCTCGGAATACAAGACCACCGTGCTCGTCACCGGCGAGAGCGGCGTCGGCAAGGAGCTCGTCGCGCGGGCCCTCCATTCGCGATCGTCCCGTAAGAACCAGCCGTTCGTCGCGATCAACTGCGGTGCGATTCCCGAGAACCTCCTCGAGAGCGAGCTCTTCGGCCATCGTAAAGGCGCGTTCACCGACGCGAACAGCGATCGCCGCGGTCTGTTCGAGGAGGCCTCCGGCGGCACGCTCTTGCTCGACGAGATCGGAGAGCTTCCGACGTCGCTCCAGGTGAAGCTCCTTCGTGTGCTCCAAGAGGAGACGATCCGCCGCCTCGGCGACACGAAAGACGTGAAGGTCGACGTGCGCATCATCGCCGCGACGCACCGCGATTTGGCGGCGGAGGTGAAGGCGGCCCGCTTCCGGGAAGACCTTTATTACCGCATCAACGTGCTCGCGGTGCACATCCCACCCCTTCGCGCGCGGAAGGACGACGTGCACCTCCTCGTCGACCATTTCGTGACCCGAAACAACGCGCGCCTCGGCACGAACATTCGCGGCGTCTCGCCCGAGGCGAGGAAGTTCCTCATCGAGTATCCGTGGCCGGGCAACGTGCGCGAGCTCGAGAACACGATCGAGCGCGCGATGGTGCTCGCAGAGGGCGAAATCCTGGAAGCTTCCGATCTGCCGGAGCGCCTCCGCGACACCCTCGATCCGGTGCAAGCGCAGCTCGCGTCCGGCGAGCTCAGCATCAAGAAGACCAGCGCCGCGGTCGAGGAGATCCTCATTCGGCGCGCGCTGCAGAAGACCAAAGGCAACCGCACCCGCGCGGCCGAGGTCCTCGAGATCAGCCACCGCGCCTTGCTCTACAAAATCAAGGACTACAAGATCAACGACTGACGCGTGGAGCCGCGTTTAGCGCGCGGCGAGCTTGGCGCGCACGACGTGGTAACCCGTGCGTGGATCTCCTCGCCCCGCGCCGACGAGCGCGACGAAGGGCACGAGCAGCAGCAGCGCGACGACGATGGCGAGCTTCGTCGCGAGCCCGCGCTTCGCCGGAGGTGCGAGCGTTGGCTGCGGCTCGGGCTGCGCCGGGAGCGCGGCGGAGGTGGCGACGTCGGCGAGCAGCCTGTCGACCTCGGTGCCGTCGGCCGCGCTCGACAGCGCGCGCCTCACCTCGATGGTGGACGCCTTCTTCGTGTCGGCCTCGTGGACGGAGAAAGCCTCGCGCGGCGCGGCTCGCTTTCGCGCGCCGGACTTCTCGTCACGCGTGCCGCTTCGGGACTCGGCGAGCGCCGCCTCGAGCAGCGCGACCGGGACGGAGGTGGTGTCCGACTCGAGCGCCTTTCGGCTCGCTTCGGTCGCTCCGCTCGCTTCGGCGTCGCCCTTGTCGGCCGCACTTTCGGACTGCCACGGCGTGCTGGCGCGGACCCGGGTCGGGACCTCGTGCTCGGAGAAGCCCGACAGTGACGGAGAGGACGGCGTGCGAGCCATGCGTAAGTCTTGTCTGGATAGCGCGCGTGTAGCAAGCGTTCTCGCGCGCATCCTTTCGCCTACGCGGTGCGTGATTGGCTTACTTGACCCCGTAATAATGGCCAGTGCCGCCGTGGTCACTCACCTTGTCACGGTCGTACCAAGCCTTCTTCGTGCGGTAGGTCGCGAAGAACCCGATGATCGCGCCGATGCCGGAGCACAGCCCGAGGATGACCGCGATGCCGTTCAGCGTAGGTCGATCGCCGAGATACGCCGCGTAGTCCGAGTCCCCGAGGTGCACGGTCGGCACCTTCTCGCCGGTGCGCTCCAACGTGCCGAGGTCGGCGTAGGCGGGGCTCGTGACCTCGCGCTCGAAGCTCACGCCCGACTCGGTGAAGACGCTGACGGCGTAGTGGGTGGTGGTCGAGTTTTTGTTGTGTGTCACCCAGGAGCGGTGATGCACCACCGTGGCGAGATCCCGTGTGCCGAAGAGCGCAGTCGCGAGGTATGGCGCGACAAAAATCGCCTGAAACGCGACAAAAACGAGCGCGCTCACGATTCCCCATTTTCGCAGGTGGGCGATGCGCTGGGTGTAGCGGTCCTTGATGCTCGCCGACGCGAGGTACATGCGTCCGTTCGCGGGTCGCTTCAGGACGAGCCCCATTCCGTCGCGATAGGCGCTCGCGGCGCGGGCATGAGGCTGCCGAACGAGGGTGCCGTACGCCGAGAAGGTCTCGCCGCGCTCCACGTCGCAGTAGCGCTTGCGGCCCATCGTGGGGCACCCCGCGAAGGTGGTCTCCATTTCGTCGATGACGAACGCGTCTTCTCCCGGCTCGACGAGCACGGTCTCGCCCTGATCGGTGACGAGGTAAAACGGTCGCGCCATCGTGCGTCGCGCCGCCTCCTCCCAGGTGTGCCAGCTATTGTTCTTCGCGGTGTGGTTCTTCGCGATTTGATCGATCTCGATCCGCACCGCGATCGCCTCGTTTTCGGTCGGCTCGACGACGCCGCGGACCATCTTGTGGGGCCCCGGCTCGAGGTCGGACGGGCTCTCCGCCGCGCGTGTCTCCGAGACCGTGCGAAGGGTGAGGGCCCGCGCGCGAACGAAAAGGAGCGCGACGAGCGCCCCGCCGCCGCAGAGCAGCACGAGCACCCCGAAGAAGAAGCTCGCCCCCGGCGAGAAATGGTTCGCCGCGACCAGGTCGATGTTGGCCGGATCGACCGCGGTTCGCGCTCCGAAATCGAACAGCATCATGACCTCGACAGCTCGAAGATCCGCGTTCGATCGAGGAGCGCCGTCTCCGCGATCGCCGCGAGCTCGGGGATGTAAAATACAATCATCGCGACGTCGGTCGGGGTGTCCTCGCCCTCGCGCGGCTCGCCGTCGGGGCAGGGGAGGTGGGTCGCCATCAAGCGCGCGCCGTGGTCGCGGCGGATTCGGAGGAGCTCGACCGCGACGAGGGACGACGACGGCGTGAGGGTCGCGACGTCGGAGAAGGTGCCTGGCGCGGAGGTGAGCAGCTTCGCGAGGAGGCCCGTGTGCTGGGGCTCTTCGACCAGCTTCGAGGCGACGTCCGCGAGGCGCTCGTAGAGGGTGTCGTCGGTGAGTCGCCCGCTCATGGGCAGTTCGGCAGCGCGTCTATGTAGATGTCGGCCGCGCAGGTCGCGAACCGCCGCGCGCAGGTGCCAGCGTCTGCGCCGGCGTCCGCGATCGCGGCACCGGTGCACTTCTGATCGATCGCGTTCACGAGGGGAGTCGCGAGCTCCCACGCGGCGATGTAGAGGTCGTCGACCGATTTGGGCCCCGCCGCCGGATCGTACACGGTGTGCGCCGCGGCGCAGGTGGCGACCCCCGGCTCGCACGTTTGGCAGTAGTCCGCGACGAGCTTCTGCTGCGCGGTGGAGAGCGCGAGCGTGTTGTACGTGGAGTAAATGCACGCGTTCTTGAGGGCGGGATCGCAGTTCGCGGCGACGAGGCATTTGGCGCGTGCGATCGCGCGTTGCTCGCTGTCGACCTTCTCTTGGCTGTCTTTGCACCAAGGCTCGAACTTGGCCGCGGTGCACGTCACGTCTTTCGGATCCACGTTGCAGGTCGTGAAGTACGCGAGCTCCTGCGCGCACACTTTCGTGGGGTCGAACACCACGGCGCCGTCTGCGGCGGTGCTCGCGTCTTTTTTCACCGCGCTGTCGGTGGTGCTCGCGTCGCGGGTCGACGTCCCTGCCTCGTCGTCGATCGCGACGCTCCCGTTGCTCGTGCACGAGGCGACACCGGCGAGCACGACGACGCTGCTCCACACGGCGAAGAGACAAACGAACGAGCGCGAGCGGAACATGGTCATGCGAGGCCTCGAGACGGACGAAAAGGGAGAGGAAGAAAGAGGCAGAATGCCACAGCGCATCTTAGCCAACTTCGCGCGAAACCAAGGCCGTGCTTTCTCGTGACGCTACGCGCCTTTGACGAGGAGCACGCGGTGGGTGCAAGATTCGCCGCATGTCGAGGTCGATCGTTTCGGTTGCCGTGGTCGGGGTGTCTCTTCTGTTCGCGTGCGGGGAGCCCAAGCCCGCCGAAAGCGCGAGCGACGTGAAGCCAGACGAGAGCGCGACGGACACGCCTCCGCCGCCGCCGAAGCCGAGCACGCCCGATCCCACGAAAAAGAGCTCCAACGAGTACGACAAGGAGAACACCGAGGTCGTCCTCAAGCGCGCCGGTCGCAGCGTGAAAGACTCGTGCGGCGAAGCCAAGGACGACAACGGCGTCGCGACCGGCCCATGGGGCAAGGTCACGATCCAAGTGATGCTCGGTCGCAACGGGCACTCGAAGGCCGTGACCTTGCCCGCCTCGCACGCAGAGAAGCCCGCGGGAAAGTGCATCGCGAACGCGTTCGCGAACCTCGCGTTTCCGCCGTGGGCGGGCCAAGACACGCAGATCGATTGGGAGGTGGAGCTCGTTCAGCCCGCGCCCCCTGCCGTCGCGCCGCCGAAGAAGAAGTAAGACCCGCGAGGCGCACGATTCGGGTCGGTCTCCGCCGATGTGAGTCGTCGCCCCACGCTGCTGCTCGCCGGGCGCGAAGGCCTCGGTCCGCGCCCATCGACGGGCCGCTAAATTCAGCGCCGGTTCGCGGCGGCGGCGAGGAGCTCCGTGGTGCCCTCCGAGATGCTGCGCTGCTTCGGGGGGGCGCTCGCGTCGAAAGAGGCGTCCGCGTCGCCCATCGCGACGGCGGCGTAGAACGCGGGCGAGCCGTAGAGCTCGAGGCCCCCCGCCATCGCGCCGTCGCAAGAGGCGTGCACACACGCGCCCGCGAGGAACCACACCTCGGCCCGCCCTTCGGCGCCTACGAGCACGAGCTTTCCTGTCTTTTTCCCCGCGACGAGGCCTTGTACGCGTTCGAGGAGAGACGGCTCACGGAGCGACTGGGCGAGGAGCGTGATCGCCGACGGGTCGAACAGCGTGCCCGCCGCCTTGGTGAGGATTGTAAGGGCTTCTTGTGGAGTCAGCAGGCGACCGTAAGGGTTCTCCGGATTCTTCACGAGGTCGGCGTAGGCGTCCGCGACCGCGAGGAGGCGCGCGCCCTCGGGGATCGCCGTGCCCGCCGCGCGGCTCGGGCCGCCGAGCCCGTCCCATCGTTCGTACATGTGGAGCATCGCGAGCTTCGTGGTCTCGCTGAGGCCCACCGCCTCGAGGAGCTGCCCGGGGACCATGGCCGCCCTGAGCACGATCGGCTTCACGTTCTCGAGCGTCGCCGAGAGCGCCGTGACGTGAATTTCCCCTGGTTTTCCGAGGTCGTGCGCGAGGCCGGCCGCGAAGAGGGCTTGGACCTCCTCGGTCCCGAGCCCCGCCGTCTCGGCCATGCGCGAGACCAGCTTGGCGACGATCGCGGAGTGCCCCCGGAGCTCACCGCGGTGGGCATCGAGGAGGCGCGCGGTGACCTCGAGGAGGGCGTGGACGCGGTTCCCCGTCGGCGTGGGTGGCGGTGGGCCAGCGGCAGCGCGCGGAGCCTCCGGGGCCTCGAGCTCGCGTCGTGGTTTGGCCGCCACCGTGAGCGCAGGCGTGGGGACGTCTTGGGCGCGCGCTCCGCCAGCGACGCCGGAGAGCTTGCCGCTCGGGAGGAGCACGTTCGCGTCGTACATCGCGGCGGCCGCCTTCGGACCGAGGCCCGAGAACGCGAAGGTTTCGCCCAAGTGGTGCTTTCGAATCGCCGCGCGCACGGAAGCTGGTCGCGCGACGAAGGCCTTCACCTCGCGCGCACCGGACAGTACGCGCACTTCCGAGAGCATGCTCGCGTCGTCCGGATCGGGCGTCACGACGCTCAGCGTGCCCGACTGCGGATCGAACATCACCGGGAACACGCAGAGCAGCTCGGCCACCCGTCGCGGGATGGTCTGGAGGGTCGACTTCGCGATCTCGAGCTTCGCGAGCTTCTCGCTCGAGACGAAGTGAACGCGATACGCCTGTGAGAGGCCGGAGAGGAGCGCCGCTTCGTCGAGGATGTCGGCGTCGACGAGGGCGTCCTCGCTGCGGGTGGTGCCGTCCGAGACGAGCTCCACGATCTCGTCGTAGCGCTGCGCGGGGAGCGCACCGGCTCGCACGAGCACGTCCGCGCCCTTCATCGGCTGGGTTGCGGGCATCCCCTCATCTATATCCCATCTGGGATGAAATTCGAGGACGTGCTCGCGCTCGAAATCACGCTCGCGAGCGGATGAACCCGAGCAAGAAATCGAGCGCGACCTGGTTTTGGCCGCCCTCCGGGATGATGATGTCGGCGAAGCGTTTGGAAGGCTCCACGAAGGCGAGGTGCATCGGCCGCACGCTCTCGTAGTACTGCTTACGAACCTGCGCGAACACGCGCCCGCGGTGCTCGAGATCGCGCCGGATGCGACGCATGAGCCGTATGTCGGCGTCGGTGTCGACGAACAGCTTCACCTCGAACGACGAACGCAGGCGCTCGTCCGAGAGGACCAAAATGCCCTCGACCACGATCACCTTGGTCGGCGCGACGGTGGTCGAGTCCTTCGCGCGATCGTGGGTCGCGAAGTCGTACGACGGTCGTTCGATCGTGCGGCCCGCGCGGAGGGCCTCCACGTGCGACGTGAGGAGGTCGAGCTCGAGCGCATCGGGGTGGTCGTAGTTCACCCGCTCGCGCTCTTCCGGGGGCAGGTGCGATTGCGGGCGGTAGTAGTGGTCCTGCTCGAGCAGGATGCCGTCGCCGACGGGGAGAGCGCCGAGGATGGCTCTCGCGATCGTGCTTTTGCCGGAGCCCGAGCCCCCCGCGATGCCGAGGACGAGCGGGGGCTTTCCTTGTTCGGGCGAGGTCATCGGCGCGCCTTATTCCACCTCTTTCGGTCCTCGGTCAACGCACGCGCGCGTGATCGTCGCGGATCGCGAGAATTGCGCTGCGCGAACGGCGGTCGCGACCGCACCAGCGCGCCCTCGCGACGCGACCGTGCGGCCCCTGACCTCCAAGGGCCGGTTCGGGCGGCTGTCTCGACGCACGAAGCACGAGCGCGACGTGGATGAAACGATCCGAACGAACGAGCGCGACGCGACGACGAGGCTCCGCGGCTGCTAGCGCCCGCGGGCGAGCCACGAGAGCGGCCGGCGGTAGGTCGTGATCATGCGGTCGCGCGCGATTTCGTGACCCATGCCCGGCGCGATGCGCACGCGGACGGGCACCTTGTACTTCTTGAGCGTGTCGCCGACGCGGCCGGTGTTCTCGGCGACGCCGTCCGTCTCGCCCGTGAGGAGGTACACGCGCTGAAGCTTTCCGCCGCCCGATCCCGCGGTGAGCGAGGTGGGCGCGTCGCCAACCCAGTAACGATCGCTCGCCGCGAGGATGAGCCAGCGGCTCCACGTCTTTTGGTCCATCAGGCCGGCTTGCATCGCCACGAAGGCGCCTTCGCTGAACCCCACGAGAATGTTGCCGTAGCGCTGGACTCGTCCCTTGTGCTTCGCGCGGAGGGCGTTCAGCGACGCGTCCATCACGGCTTTGCCGGCCTGCGCGCTGTTCATCCACGTGCGACCGCCGTTGCCCGAATCACCAGGGCCCTGCGGGCAGAGCACCCAGCCGAACTGCGTCGCGACCTTCGCCCACTTGCGGCAGTCCTCCGCCGCGTTCCCGCCGCGACCGTGAAGGTAAAGGATGACCGGCTTCGTGCCCTTGCCGCGCGCTCGGTAATAGAAGGCGTCGGGTTGGCCGGGCACCTCGAGGCGGATCGGATCACCGATGCCGGTGGTGCTCTTCGCGAACGCCTCGCTCGAGAGCGCGACCAACACGGTGAGCACCGCGAGGAACAAGAACGAAGCGCGTCCGAGGAGGGCGCGAACGCGGCGTGCGTGAGAGGAGGGGGTCACGTCTCGCATCTGGCTAACAGCGGTGCCCCGTTGTGAGGCGGCCTGAAGCTAGACGCAAACGCTCGTGCGCGAAAGGCCGAGTTCACTTCGTGGGGGGCTGGCCCTTCAGGGGGGGTGGTACCGCCTACATCCACCGCCATTTCCGCCGATTCGACTCCAGCTCGGCCTGGATCCGAATCCCCCCATGAGTTTGCCCTTCACGGGGGACACATTTCCATAGGTTACGAGAATTCATCGACGGCACGCTCCCTGCTTAAGGGGTAGTGCGTGGCGCGAATCCAAAACGGAAGTAGCGCCCCTACAGGAGGAACCATGAGCGTGGCAAACCTCGGACGGCGTGCAACCCTTCTCCTCCTTCCGGCCCTCCTCGTGGGCGCCGTGATGGCAGGGGCAGGCAAGAAAGCCTCCGCTGAAGACACCGACCCGACCGCCAAGAAAGAGCGCTGTGCAACCCGCGTGGCCATTGCCTTCACCGGCAAAGAGACCACGCCGGCGATTTCGGCGGACCCTCAAGGTTCGGTCGACGCGCTCGTTGCAGACCCCGCGTTCGTCGAGAGATTCTCTCGCTTCATCAACCACGAGTTCAACGAGACTCCTGGCGCGATGGAAAAGGAGGACGCCAGCTACTTCCTCATGAAGTACGTCCTCGAGAACAAGCTCCCCTACAAGGACATGTTCCTCGGCCAGTTCAAGGTCGACGGCAACATGCAGGGCAACCAGACCACGGTCACCGCCGACCCCGAAGGTCTCGGTTACTTCCGCAGCCAGCCCTGGCTCCTTCGTTATGCCGGTAACGAGCTCGAAGGCTACAAGCTCGTCACCGCGTACCGCCTCATGCAGAACACCGTCGGCCTCACGCTCGTCGCCTCGACGAACGCGCCCGGCGCCGCGATCGACACCGCCGCCCGCACGTCGAACCCCGGCTGCGTCGGCTGCCACGGCCCCGCCGACAAGGCCGGCGCTGCTCCCTGGTTCGCTCTCGACCGCGCCGCTCGTGTCCTCACGAAGGTTCGTCGTCAGGGCAACACGGTGACCTTCACGCCGCCCACGGAGGCGCCGCAGATGGTCGCCGACAAGATGGTGAACAACGACAAGGAGCTCGTCCAGGCTCTCGTCGACTCGCCGAACTTCAGCTTCAACGTCTGCCGCCTGACGTTCAAGTTCCTCTACGGCCGCGCCGAGAACGTGTGCGAGTCGAAGGTCTTCGACGCCTGCGTCAACGAGTTCAAATCGAAGGGCACCATCCAAAGCGCGCTCGTTAGCGTCGCCAAGGATCCCGGGTTCTGTCAGTGAGGAAAGGAGGAGCGACCATGAAGATTTCTACGTTCCTTTTTGCAATTCCGATCCTCGCGGCTGTCGCGGCATGCTCGGGCGGCTCGGATGAGCTCACCGGCGGTCTCGACCCGAACGATCCGAACAACCCGAACAACCCGAACAACCCGAACAACCCGGGCAACCCCGACCCCAACAACCCGGGCACCCCCGGCGAGAAGACCTGCGCGGAGTCGCAGCAAGGGTACGTCGGTCTCGGTGGGCTCGCGCTCCACGGCACGCGTGCGGAGTCCGCCGCCAACGTCGACCGTGACCGGTTCAAGCCGTTCTCGTCGCTCTCGGGCGAGTTCCGTCGCGTGATGGGCCTCGGCCAAGCTCCGAACCTCGGCGCCTCCGCCGCGACCTTCGGCGAGCCCCCGGCGCGCTTCTACGCGGAGCCCAAGGCCACCGCGGTGAACCTCTTCGAGGCCTACCAAGTCTCGTTCCGCCTCTGCGAAGCGAACAACACCGGCGCCACCTTCACCGCCGTCCCCACCGACGCCGCTGCCAAAACGCAGTGCGCCGATTGGGAGCGCAAAATCTGGAGCCGCACGCCCACCCCCGCCGAGATCGACGCATGTGCGAAGGTCGCCGTGACGGACTCGGTCACCGAGACGTTGCAAGCCGGCCCCCGCCAAACGACGCCCGTGCGCCGCTGGGCTTACGCCTGTGCGAGCGTCCTGACCTCTGCCGGCTTTTTGACCTACTGAGCAGGAGCGAATCATGAGCAAATTCAATCGTCGTTCGTTCCTCAAAGCTGTCGGCATCGGCGCAGGCGCTGCTGTCGGCACTCGCCTCGCGGGTCCGGGCTTCATGCCCGACGCGATGGCGCAAAACTCGGGCGCCGGTAAGCCGGCCGTCCTCGTCATCTACCTCGGTGGTGGCTACAACGCGCTCTTCGGCAGCGCGGCCTCCTTCATGAACACCGCGTTCGGCGTCACCGCGGGCAACACCGCGCAAGTGCCTGGCGGTCCCCTCGTCGACGCGTCGTTCAACCGCCTCCCGAAGGCGGCGTTCGACAAGATCAGCACCGTGCAAATCAACCACCGCTCGAGCGATCACGGCGGCGGTCAGCGCGGCGGCCAATCCGAAGGCGGCCCGGTCGGCTTCGCGATCCAACTCGCGTCGTCGATGGGCGGCGACGGCACCATCAAGATGGCGACCGTCGGTGGCGGCAACGTCAACGGCCTCGCCGGCACGATGAACGGCACGTCGATCCAGAACATCGGCGACGCGCGCTCCACGATCGACGCACTCAAGGGCAACGACACGCTCGCCGACCGCGCCATCGCGGCCAAGGCGATCGAGCAGTCGCAGGCCATGAGCGCCGGTCGCTTCGCCGCCAGCCCGAAGGGTCTCACCCACCTCAAGGACGGCTACGACACGGTCCGCGCGACCCTCACCAAGACCGCGACGCCCTACGACTACGCCGCGGTTCTGCCGGGCTACGGCGTCACGGGTACGGCGATCAACAACTTCAACTCGAAGATCGCTGCCGCCGAGCTCATGATCCGCGCCGGTGCGAACGTGGTCTACGCCATCGACGGCGGCTGGGACACGCACGGCGACCGCGACGGCTCGAACGTCCGCAACATGATGAACACGCGCATCATCCCGCCGCTCATCACGTTCTTCAACCGCATGTGGGTCAACAACACCGAGCCGGTCCAGCGCAACGTGAACGTGGTCATCATGGGCGACTTCTCGCGAAGCCTCCCGGGCAGCGACCACGCCACCGGCTGCGCGGCGACCATCATCGGCGCCAACGTCAAGGTGGGCGGCTTCCAGCGCGTCACCAACAACGTCGGCTTCGACCCGAACCGTCCGTCGGGCCGCGGCTTCTTCTCGCTCCTTGGTGCTCTCACCAAGACCGCGGGAGCTCCGTTCGGCGCGAACGCCCACCCCGACCTCGCGGTCTGAGGGCGCACACCTCGGAGACCGAGGTCCCCCTCGCCAACGAGGTACCTCGAAACCGAGCCACGCGCGGCCCTCTTCCCTCCGGGGCAGAGGGCCGCACCGTTTCCGAGCTCCCTCGCGAATGGCTTCGCGCTCGGGGGCGACCGCTCGAAGATGGGGTCCGCAGCCCCCTTTGAACGCCGTAACTTCCTGAAATTGCGTCTGATTTTGCGGCACAAGGCGTGCAAAGCTTTCCGAGGAAGACCTCCATGAAGAACGTGATCCTCTCCACCAGCGTCGTGCTCTTCGGTCTGCTCACGCTCACGGCGTGCTCGGGTGATGGCGGCAGCCTCACGGGCGATCCGGACCCGAACGGACCTGGCGGCTCCCTCATCCCTGGCCTCCCCGGAGCCGAGGCTCCGCCGCCCGAGAAGGTGTGCTTCGACCAGCAGCAGGGCTACGTTGGACTGGGCGGAATCGCGCTCCACAGCTCGCGCGCCGAGGCGCTGCCGGGCGTCGACCGTGATCGCTTCAAGCCGTTCTCGTCTCTGTCCGGCGAGTTCCGCCGCGCACTCGGCACACCGAACGCGCCGAACCTCCAGAACTCCGCCGCGACCTTCGGCGACGCGCCGCCCCGCTTCTTCGCGGAGCCCAAGGCCACCGCCGTGAACCTCTTCGAGGCCTACCAGGTCGCGTTCCGTCTCTGCGAGGCAACCAACACGACCGGCTCGTTCGCCTCCGCGCCCACCGAAGCCGCCGCGCGCACCGAGTGTGCGAGCTGGGAGCGCAAGGCCTGGAGCCGCACCCCGACGCCCGCCGACATCGACTCGTGCGTGAAGATCGCCGTCACCGACTCCATCACCGAGAACCCTCCGTCTGGCCAGCGGCAAACCACCCCGGTGCGTCGCTGGGCCTACGCCTGCGCCACCGTGTACGCGTCGGCGGGCTTCCTCACGTACTGAGCCTCGCGGCGCTCCTGGTCCACTCCGTCACCGGGCCGCGGACCACGCGCGCTCCCCGAAAATAGAAAGGCCCGTGACCTCCACGAGGGGGAGGGGCGGGCCTTTTGCCATTCGCGAAGTAACCGGTTTATTTCAGGATTTCGCGAGGGCGAGGAGAGCACGGGCGGCTTTGCGACCCACGAGCTCGGCGTCGTCGTCGGACGCGGGGTAGGGGTAACGTTCGTCGATCGCGCGGCGGTGCATGCCGTCTGCGTCGGCCATCATCGCGCGGAGCCGAAGCTCGATGCCGTGGCTCGCTTCGATGCGCTCCGCGAAGGCCCCGATCGGTGTCTTGCAGTCGCCCTCGAGCTCCGCGAGGACGCCGCGTTCGGCGCGCACGGTGCGCGCGGTGGTGTCGTGGTGGAGCTTGACGAGCAGCTCGCGGGTCGCGGTGTCGTCCTCGCGGCACTCGATGCCGAGCGCTCCTTGGCCGACCGCGGGCAGGGAGGCTTCTGCGGTGAGCACCTCGGTCGCGCGTGCCTCGAGCCCGAGCCGACGAAGCCCCGCGTGGGCGAGCACGATCGCGTCGTATTCCCCCTCGTCGAGCTTGCGGAGCCGCGTGTCGACGTTTCCGCGGAGGGGCACGATGCGGAGGTCGGGCCGCGCGCGGAGGAGCTCGACGTAACGACGGAGGCTGCTCGTGCCCACCTTGGCGCCCTCCGGGAGGCCCGCGAGCGTGAGGTGCTTCGGAGACACGAGCGCGTCGAAGGGGGACTCTCGCTCGGGGATGCACGTGATGACGAGGCCCGCTGGAAGCGCCGAGCCGGGCACGTCTTTGATGGAGTGTACGGCGAGGTGAGCGCGTCCTTCGAGGAGCGCCTCTTCGATCTCTTTCACGAAGAGACCCTTGCCTCCCACCTCCGAGAGCGGCCGATCTTGGATCCGGTCGCCCGAGGTCGTGACGGTGAGCTCCTCGACCTCCAGCGGGTCGTTCGCAGCGACGAGGCGCGCGACGAACGCGCGGCATTGGGCGAGCGCGAGGGCCGACTTGCGCGTGGCATACACGACTTTCGACATGGGGCCGAGCCTACCATTTCGGTCGAAAAATCGCCGTCCGCGCGCGGGCATGAACGAAACCACGATCGCGCGCCACCAACTCGGACAGCATGAAAGCGACCCCGATCGTCTCGGTCGGCGCGGCGCTCGTGCTCTTCGTGTCCACGACCGGGTGCGCCTCGAGCGCGCCACGGCCCGCGGACGCGCCGAGCACGACCAACGCCGTCGCCGATCTCGCCCCTGGACAATACGAGCTCTGGATCGACCACCGATGTCGCCGTGAGGCGCGACGGTTCTCGAAGCTCGGCGACGACGCGTACATGCGCGTCGCGAGCGAGAAACGCTTCGTCGTCTTCCGAACCGCGGACCGCATCGTCCTCCGCTCGGTGGACGCGCCCGGCGTGGAGCTCGAAGCGATCCCGCACCACGACGTACCGGGCGTCTACGCGATCAAGTCGGCCTCGGGAGGCCTGCTCACGTTGCACGAGCCCGGGAAGTCCCTGTCGCGGGAAGGGCCGAGCGAGCGCCGCGCCGAGCTCGTCCTCTTCGGCACCGGGCTCCCGTACCTCGCGTGCGACCGAGGCTCGCTCCGCGCCGTCGCGAGCCTCTGACCGTCGCGCGCGTCGCACCCGCGAACCGACCGCGTAGATGCATGTAGAGCTCATGCATCGTCGCGCGAGCCCCCGGGTGGCGCACCCTCAGGGCTTGGTCGTTACGGGCGCGACGTATTTCACGGAGCGGAGCAGATCGCGGAACCGCACGTTCGTCTCCGCCAGCTTCGCCTGCGCCTCGACCAGCTTCTTGCCGACCTCTTCTCCCTTTTTGGAGAGATCCTCGAGCCGCTTCGTGAGCTGGGCGCGGAGCTTGTCGGCGATCTTGTTCTTCTCGATCGCGCGGAGGCTTCGGCGTGTCTCTTCGCTTTGCGACGAGATCTCGGAGAGCTCGCGCTGGTGCTCGTGCTGCACGTCGGAGAGGTGGAGGATGTCGCCGCGGAGCTTCCACGCTTCGCCGAGCGCCGTCTTCGTCGCGGCGGGCACCTCGGGCTTGGCGAGGAAGGCGCGGATCGCGGCGTCGGCGACCGGTGTCGTCCAGGGCTCGTTGCGCTGCACGCTCACCCGCTCATCGATCGCGAGCTCGCCCTCGCTCTTCGCGCCGAGGGTGTACGGCACGAGGGCGGAGCCGGTCCCGACGTTGTCCTCGGTGCCGACGGGGGGCTTCTCGAGGCGGCTCCCGTTGATGCGCGGGTGCTTCACGAGCACCTTCGCGGGATCCGTTCCGCCGTTCTTCACCCTGTAAATCGTGTGCGTCGCGCTGTCGCGCTCGATCCAGAGCTCGCCGTTGTCGATCTTCTGCACGCGCTCGCCGAGCTCGTCGCTCTTGAGCGTCTTGTCGATCGCGAGCGCGCGGTCGAGGGCAAAGGGAACGGTGGCCGTCGCGCCTTCGGGGAGGGGTTCGACCATTCCCTGGCCCAGGAACGCGCCGTGATCGAAGACCGCGATCGGGCCCTTCTCGAGCGTGCCGCCGCTCTTGTTGGTGAACCGCACCACGCGGAACGGATGGGAGTACGAATCGGGCACCCCGCCGTCCGGTGCATAAAGGAACGCCGCGTCACCGGGGAGCTTCTTCGAGAGGAGCATGACCATCGTCGCGGCCTTGTCCGGGATCGTCACCGCCTCGGGGAGATCGTAGCGGGTGACGCCACCGGTCGCGCTCACCGCGGCGAGGGCGCGAAGGTTCCGCGGCGCGCCGGGAGCGACCGGAGCGGCCTGGGCCTGCGCGACCGGTCCGTTCGATTCGCGTGGCATCCGGGTGACCGCCGCGCCCCGAGGTGAGGAAGCTGGCGGCGGCGGAGGTGATCCCGGGCGCGCGGCCTTCATCCCGCCGCCGGCGCTCGCGCCCTTGCCCGCTTTCGCAGGGGAGTCTTTTTTCATCGGCCGGTCGTCGTCGAGGTCGGACTCGTCTGCGGGCTCGGCGGGGGCCTCGGGGGCGGGCTCGGCCGCGGGGGGAGCCTGTTTCTTGAGCTCACCTCCGCTCGCGAGCGATGTCTCGGCGCGCGGCACCGCGGCGATGACCTCGCCTTCGTCCGTCACGATCGGGCGCTGGGGCGTGATCGGGGTGCCGAGGGTGGCCTCGAACGCGAGCGGCGCGCCGGCGACGAGGGAGAGCTTGATGTCTTTCCAGTCTTCGCCGGAGAGGTTCTGCACGATGCCCCACGCCTGAATCGACGCGGTGCCGTTGCCCTCGACGACGAGTCGGTAGGACGGCCGCCACACGGGGGCCTCCGTGACGTAACCCACCTGCAAATCGTGAGACTTTCCATCGAGTTGGAGCACGACCTCGCGAATGTGGCGGCGCTCGTCCTCGGTGCACGGACGGAGGCGTTGCGGCGTGTCGTCGACGTCGTTTCCGCGGTGAAGCTTTCGCGGAGGGAGCACCGCGAGGGGGCTCGGATCGCACGTGGGCACGTCGTCGGGGCTCGGGATCGGGAAGGCCGCCGCGCGCACGCTGCTCCCGCCTTGTTCCATCACCGCCAGGGTCGCGAGGAAGTCGCCGACCGCGTTCTCCTTCATCTTGAAGCGGACCTCTTGCTCGTCCACTTTGCCGCCGCGCTCGAAGTACGCGATGCCGTTCCGGTACACGACCACGCGCTTCAACGGGAGGTTGGAGCTTACAGTCGCGGTGTTCTCGCAGCCGAGGACACCGAGCGCGAGCAAGAGCGACAGACCAAGCCACGGACGAGCGTTCATAGCGTGCACCCTACACGAAAGGAGCGCGCCTGGGACGGCTCCCGTTCTGGGGTCGTAACTGCACGAAACTACGGTTTTATTGCAGTGGAGCCGCCGCCGGGCCCGCGCCCCGCATATAGTTTCGACGTGACCGACCCCGCCCAGTTGCTCGACGACAAGACCCTCTTCGAGCGGGGTCCGGTGGTGATTTTCAAGTGGCGCAACGAGGCCGGCTGGCCAGTGGAGTACGTCTCGCAAAACGTCGTCGAGGTGTTCGGGTACAGCGCCGCAGAGTTCCACGCGGGCACCGTCGCCTACGGCGAGATCGTGTTCGAGGCCGACCTCCCTCGCGTCGGTCGTGAGGTGCAAGAGGCCTCTGCGTCGGCCGACGTGCACTCGTTCGCGCACGAGCCTTACCGCGTGCGGCGTCGTGATGGTGAGCTCATCTGGCTCTACGACTACACCCACCTCCTCCGCGATCGCGAGGGGCGCGCGACCCACTTTCTCGGGTACGTGTTCGACGTGACGAGCCACGTTCGTGCCGAGGCCGAACGCCACGAGCTCGAGCGCCGCCTGCTCCACGCGCAAAAGCTCGAGAGCCTCGGGGTGCTCGCCGGTGGGGTCGCCCACGACTTCAACAACTTGCTGACCGGCATTCTCGGTCAGGCGAGCGTCGCGCGGCAGGAGCTCGGCGCCGCGCAGCTCGCGTCTGGTCGCGCCGACGCCGTCGATCGCGCCCTTTCTCACATCGAGCAGCTCGCCCTCCGCGCCGCCGACCTCACGAAGAAGCTGCTCGCCTACTCCGGCAAGGGCACCGTCGTCATCGAGGCGGTCGACCTCGGGCGCGTCTTGGACGAGCTCGCGAGCATGCTCGACGTCGCGATCTCGAAGAAGGCGACGGTGGTGCGGAAGCTCGCTCCGAACCTCCCCGCCGTGAAGGCCGATCGCGCGCAGCTCGAGCAGGTGGTGCTGAACCTCCTCACGAACGCTTCCGACGCGCTCGGCGACGGCGAGGGCACGATCGAGCTCGCGACGTGCACGCGGATCGTCGACGAAGACGTAGCGCGGAGGCTGGAGATCGCACCCGGCGCCTACGTGTCGTTCATCGTGTCCGACACGGGGTGCGGGATGAGCGAAGAGGCCAAAGCGCGCCTCTTCGAGCCGTTTTTTACGACCAAATTTGCGGGCCGTGGTCTCGGCATGTCGGCCGTGCTCGGGATCGTGCGCGGCCACCGCGGGGCGATCGAGGTGACGTCCGAGGTGGGCGCCGGCGCGCGCTTCGAGGTGCTCATTCCGAGCACGACCGAGCGAGCGGCGCCGGCGAAAGAGGCACCGCGTGGCTCGGCTTGGAAGGGCGCGGGCACCATCGTCGTCGCCGACGACCAACCCGCGATCCGCAAGACGCTCGGTCTTCTCCTCGCGTCCCTCGGCTTCACGTGCGTGGAAGCCTCGAATGGCCAGCGCGCGATCGACCTCTACCGTGAGCATAGCGCCGACGTGGTGCTCGTGCTCCTCGACATGACGATGCCCGTCCTGTCCGGGGTGGAGGCGCTGCGGGTCCTACGCTCGCTCGATTCGTCGCTGCCGGTGATCCTGTCGACGGGGTACAGCGAAGAAGAGGTCACCGAGCGCGCAGCGGGAGAGCCGGTCGTGTTCCTCCAGAAGCCCTACCAGCTCGAGGAGCTCGAGGACGCCCTCCGAACCGCGCTCGCGATGCGCGGATAGCTGCGCGCCGCCGGCGGCTACGGAGCGGCCTTCGCCGGCAACGCCGCCACCTTGCTCACGATCCGGTCGACGACCTGGCGGAGCGCTTTTTCGTAGGCGCGGACGACGTTCGCGTCGCCCTCGCCTTCGACCGGAACGTCGACGGAGAAGGTCTCGCCGGCGAGCACGTTGCGTTCGTCGTGAAACGCGTAAACGACCCCGACGCGAACGCTCTTCGTTTTGTTCTCGGCCTCGTTCTCCTCGAAGTGCAAGAGCTCGCAGTCGAGCACCGGCGCGACCCCGCTGATCGCCTGCTTCACGCCTTGCTCGTCGAAGAGCGCGCGCGCAAGGGCGCGGCGGAGGTACGCATCGGGTCGCTCGGTCCAGCGCTTCTCGTCGTCGAAGACGAGCTCGGCCCCGCGCTTCACCACGCGGCGGTCGCGGAGGTGCGATGCGGCCGACATGCGACCGAGGCGAACCTCCGGTCCTGCCCCTGTCGCCGCGGCCTTCGTCGCGCCAGACGAGGTGACCTCGGGCTCGAAATACCGCACCACGAGGGCGTCCGATTTCGACGTGAGGGCGCAGCCCGGCATCGCGCAAAGCACGAAAAAGAGGAGCAAATAGAAGGATTTGGGGAGCTTTGGGCGGTTCACGGCTTCGGCTTCCCTTTTTTGGCGTGGCCTTTGATGAGCATATCCGGATCGCGCTCGAGCTCGTCGGTGAGGGCGCGGATCGACTCGGCCGCTTCACGCACCTCGCGGAGGGTGGCCTCGAGCTCGCGGGTGGTACCGGTCGCGTTGCGGCCGAGGTCTCCGAACGCCTCGCTCGTCTTTTGCGCGCTCGCGACGAGGCCCTTGTCCCCGTCGATGCGGTCGAGGAGGGTGCTCATCTTGTTCACCGCCTTGTCGAGGTCGGTCACGGTGACGGACGCCTTCCCGATCACGTTCGAGCGGCGGAGGTCTTTCAGCGTGCCGTCGAGCGACGCGAGGACCTCGTCGACGTGCTTGAACGTGTCCTTCGCCGCGTCGGGGACCTTCTTCGAATCGAAGTCCTCGAGGATGTGGTTCACGCGCAACATGATGCCGAGCACGCCGTCGATGAGCTCGGGGATGCGGTTCACCGCGCCGACGATCGAGTCCTCGAGGCCCTTCAAGGTGGAGACGGCGGAAGGGATCGTGTTCTCGCCGACGGGGAACGGGAGCTGCTCGGCGGGGTTCGATTTCACGTCGAAGAAGTCCATCTGAACGAACTTCACGCCGGTGATTCCCTGCGACGCGAGCTGGGTGCGGAGGTCGGGTGGCACCTTCGCTTTCGCGGTGAGGCTCGGGGTGCCGTCGGTCAGCTTGAGGCGCGCCACGTCGGCGAAGTTGAGCTGCATCGTCACCTCGATGTGGCGGCGGTCGGGCGCGATGTCGGCTGCCGCAACGGTGCCGATCGAGACGCCGCGGTACTTGACCGGCGACCCCACCTCGAGTCCTTGGACCGACTCGTTGAAGTAGGTCTTGAAGGTGAGCGTCTCTTTGCGGAGCGACTGCGCGCCGAAGACGACGAGCGTGGTCATGAAGGCCAAGAAGCCGGCGACGACGAAGAGACCGAGCTTGGTCGGGTTGGTCTTTCGGCTCATGTGTCCCTCGCGATGCGGTTGAAGAAAGCGTGCACGGTGGGGTTCGAGGTGTCCTGTTTGAGCTCGCGCGGGTTTCCACGGGCGAGGATCGTCTTCGTCTGTTTGTCGAGATAGATGGCGTCGCTTATGACCGCGAAGATGCTCTCGAGCTCGTGAGTGACGATGACGACGGTGGTGCCGCGCTCGTGGCACAGACGCAAAATGAGCTTGTCGAGCTCGGCAGAGGCGACCGGATCGAGGCCGGCGGAGGGCTCGTCGAGGAAGATCAAGTGCGGCTCGAGGGCGAGGGCGCGCGCGATGGCGACCCGCTTTTTCATGCCCCCCGAGAGCTCGGAGGGCATCTTCGTCTGCGAGCCGTCGAGGCCGACGAGGGCGAGGTTCTTCGCGACGAGCTCCGCGACGCAGTCGTCTGGCACGTCGCTCCATTGCTTCACGCCGAGGGCGATGTTCTCCTCGACCGTCATCGATCCGAAGAGCGCGCCGGACTGGAACATCACGCCGTAGCGCGGGCGCCCCACCTCGAGATCGGGCTCGCCGATGCCGTCGATTTCGATCTTGCCCGCCATCGGCTTGTCGAGGCCGACGAGGTAGCGGAGCATGGTCGATTTGCCGCAACCGCTGCCGCCGAGGATGCCGAAGGTGGACCCGCGCGGCACGTCGAACGTCGCGTCTTCTTGGAGGATCTTCTCGCCCCAGCCCATCTTCAGGTTGCGAACCGAGATCATCGGGCGCGTCTCTTCGGCGCGCTCGTTCGCGGTGCGCGAGTCCCTCCGCCTGTAGGCCTGGCCGCTCACAGGTCGAACGCCCGGAAGAAGATCGTGAAGAGCGTGTCGACGATGACGAGGGCGAAGAGCGACGTCACGACCGACGAGGTCGTCTTGCGGCCCACGCCCTCGGCGCCGCCCTCGGCGGAGAAACCTTGTTGGCAAGAGATGAGGGCGATGACGAGCGCGAACGCGACGCTCTTCACGAGGCCGGAGTTGAAGTCCCACGCGGTGACCGCCTTTTGGGTCTCGACGATGTACCCGCGCACCCCCAAATCGAGGCTCGTCACGCCGACGACGAGGCCGCCCATAATGCCTACGAAATCAGCGAAAATCGTCAGGATTGGCGCCACGAGCATGAGGCCGAGCGCGCGCGGGAATACGAGGTAGCGCATCGGGCCGAAGCCCATCGTGCGGAGCGCGTCGATCTCCTCCGAGACCTTCATCGTCGAGAGCTCTGCCGCGAACGCGGACCCGGACCGACCCGCCAAAATGATCGCGGTCATCAGCGGGCCTAGCTCGCGCGTGACCGATAGGCCCACGAGGTCGGCGACGAAGATGTTCGCGCCGAACATCTTGAGCTGCTTCGCGCCCTGGAACCCCATCACGAACCCGACGAGGAAGTTGATGAACAGCACGATCGGGACCGCGTCGGCCCCGGCGCGCTCGGCGATCCGGAACACGTCGCGGTAGTTGCCCGTCTTCGGCTCCTTCGCGACGCCGATGACGGAGAGCACGACCTCGCCGACGAACGAGAAGATGTCCTTCGTCGCGCCGTAGACCGCGAGGGTCGAGGTGCCGATCTGCGAGAAGAAGCCAGGGGTCGGCTCGCCCGCGGTCGCGGCTCTTCCGACATCGGCTGTGATCTCGCCGCGCAGCCGGTCGTCCCCACCTTCGATCCGGATCGTGTGGCCCTTTCGCTCGAGGTCGCGGAGGTGCTTCGTGAGCACGGCGACGCTCGCGCCGTCGAGTGACTCGACGCCCTCGAGGTCCACCACGACCTCTCCCTTGGAGGGGAGCGCCTTGCGGTGGTCGTCGAGAGCACGGACGAGCTTTCCGACCTCGTCGATCGAAAACGCGCCGTCGAGCTTGAGCGGAGCATTCGGGGTCATAGGCAGCAAAGGAAGCAAACGTTACGAGGCAGTCAGCAGCATAAATCACTTCTCACGGATCGAGAGCGGGGTCTGCCAGTTGTGTTCCAGCGGTGAGCATTTCATGAGCAGAAACCGACATTTGTCGCACGGCGCAAAAGGGGCGGGCTCGACGGTGGTGTGCAATGGAATGCACGCGCGTGTGCACGCCGCGCGCGGAATCCTCGAGACCGCGCGCGTTTACGCACGAAGGTGCCGTTTGGCACTCCCCGTGCTTAGGCGCTCCCCGAGGGCGGCCGCGGCGCAATGCAAGCTCGTGGTCGGCGTCCTTCGAGACGGTCCCGGTCTGGTTGGTGGCCCGTTCGATGATAACTTCTCGGTCGAGCGCGCCTCGGCCAAGGTGCTCGAGGAGGTCCGTTTGAGCTCGAAGTTCTTTGCTTTGGCGAAGCAGGTCGTTGTCGCAGGTTCGGTCGTCGGAGCGATTTCGTTCGCTTCGGCCGCGTGCGGAGGGGGAGAAGAGTCGGAGGGCGGGATCCCATTCCACGGCGAGGCGCCTGCGCTGCCCGGGTTTTCCTACGATACCGGGCTCATCCCAGCGAGCAGCCCCGCCCAAGTTTCGCTCAAGCTCGTCGCCGGAGGGAACATCCTGGTCGACGCGCAAGGCGTATCCACCGACGGAAAAATCACGGGCAAGGCCGGCACCGGTCGCGCCAAGCTCGACGTCCACGTGAAGCTCGAGGGCCGCCTCAAGGTCGACACGGCCCTCAAGAAGTACGACGGCGAGATCCCCGGGCTCTCGAACATCGACATCCCCATCGTCGCGGAGACCCCCTTCGATCCGTTCCTCCTCGACGGCAAGACCGCCGACGTGGCCGCCGACGTCCCGGAGACGAAGCTCCCGGATATCCCCCTCGGGAGCATCCCCGGAAACCTGCAGCTCACCGTCGTCGCCGGAAGCAAACTGACTGCAAAGTACACCGGTGGCTGCATGGCGATCGCCAACGGCGAGGCGAAGCACTCGGGCTCCGCGGTCATCGGCGGTACGCTCCGGATGAAGGGGGCGATAAAGCTCGAGCTACCTTCCCCCCTCGACAAAACGATCGAGCTCGCCGAGTTCTCGGTGCCCATTCCGGAGACGACGCGCGCGGTGCCGTTCGGGCCAGTGGCCGTCTCCGCGACGGACGCGAACGAAGGTCCCGCGTGTGGGAAGCCCGTCGATCCGGGGGGAAGCGCCGACGGCGGCGTGATCTCCGAGGACGGCGCCGTGGTCATCCCCGACGGCGCGGTCTGCGGCGCGAGCAACTGCGATGGTTGCTGTCGTGACGGCGTATGCCTGAGCGGCCAAACCTACCAGGCGTGCGGGCGCCCGGGCGAGGCGTGCGAGTCGTGCTCCGGCTCCACGCTCTGCGTCGGCCGCGCGTGCGTCGACGTCAACTGCGGCCCCGCGAACTGCTCCGGCTGCTGCCAGAACAACGTCTGCATCAGCGGTACCACCACGAGCGCCTGCGGCGCCGGCGGAGCCTCGTGCACGAGCTGCGGCGCGGGGACCGTATGCGACGGGCTCGCGTGCGTGAACGTCACGTGCAAATCGAGCTGCAGCGCGGGCTGCTGCAGCGGGAGCACATGCAACCCGGGCAATACCGCCGCGGCGTGCGGCAAGAGCGGCGATTCGTGCATCGCGTGCGGCGCAGGAAAGACGTGCACCGCGGGCGCGTGTGCCGTCCCCACGACCGCCCGCTACGACCTCTTGCTCTACTCGGCGACGATCCCGACGACGAACAAGTCGAACGGCGCGTGGGACGCGTTCAACGGCCTCCCCGACGCGTTCGCGAAGATGGTCTCGGTCGAGGGGGCTTCGAGGCACGAAGGCCAAACGGCCATCCTGAACGACACTCGCGTCCCGAACTGGAACCAGGTGGTGCTCTCGAACGTCGCCGTGTCCGAGCTCAAGAGCTCCCTCCGGATCGACGTCTTCGACAGCGATCTCAACTTCGACGACACGATCGGAGGCTGCACCGTGCCGCTCACGGACGCGTCGTTCGACGGCACGCTTCGCACCGGTACGTGCGCGGCCTCGACCACCGGCGTCGCGTTCACGTTCACGTATCGGCTGATCGCGCGCTGACCTTCGCGCTGGGCTCGAACGAAGGGGCCGTCGCAGCTCGCGGCGGCCCTTCTTTTGTTCGTATTTTCGGTGGGTTACGGCCGTGCGTCGAAGACGACCACGAGGCCTCGTGCTCGGCGCGGTGAGCCTCACGTCGCTCTGGAGGCGCGAGCCTCGGCGGCTCGCGTCCGCGCGCGACTCGTTTTGGATCAGTCGGTGCCGGCGTCGGCGGGGGCGGCGCCGCAGAGGTAGTACGCGACGCGGGTGAACGTGGCGGGGAGGTTCGCGCCTTGGCACGTGCTCGCCCACACGGCGAAGTCGTCTTTCAGCGCCTTGTCGCACTCGCGCTCTTTGGTGCCGACGCACGCCGTCTCGGCGAAGGCCTCGCAGTCGCGCTTGGAGACGGTGCCGATGCAGGCGGTGCAGCTCCCGGCGGTGCACGCGCTCGCCTTGGCGATCGGGAGCGCACAATCGGATCGCCCGAGCACGAGCGCGCCGCAGCTTCCCAGGTTGGGCATGAGGGACTGCGGTCCGGACGGGATGAGTGCTCCGATCGGCGCCGAGCCCGCCGCCTCGCCGTCGAGCGGCCCGAAGATGCAGCGCGCGCATTCTTGATGCGTGTCTTTCCAAGCCTTGCACGCCACGTCGCCGTGGACCGCGGTGAGGCAGGTGCGTTCCACTTCGCCGATCGCTTGCGCGTCGCACAGGTTGCGATGGGCGACCGGAGCGGAGCCCTTCACCTTGTCGCCCAAGCTCGAGAAACAGACCGATCCGTCCGGTTCGGTCGGCGTCGTCGTGGTGACCGGCGGGGCTCTTCCGTCGCGCGCGGACGCGTCCTCCGCTGGAACGTCGACGCCCGGTCCGCCGTAGACGGGCATCGACAACGAGCACGCGGGTGCCGCCGCTGCGATGGCCAACGCGGTGCCTGCGAAGAGCACGCTGCGGGAGACCATCGTGTTCGGCGCGGGGACGAGCGCGCGCCGGCTCGCGCCGCAGTAAGGACAAGACTCATCGGAAGAGCGAACGTGCCGCTCGCAGCCTGCGCAAAGTTCCAAAGCCATGCCCGAAGCTTACCCGCGACGGGCGCCCTCGCCAGGTGAATGCGGCGCTACTGGCAGGGATCGGCGGGCGGCGCAGGATCGTTCGCTACGTTCGCGAGCGGACGAAGCTCGGTCGCGACGAAGCCGAGCCCGATCGAGATCGCGTCGCACGTGGCAAGCTCGCGGTTGGTTCCGTCGCGGAGCATGTCGGCCGCGCGGCGGACGCTCTCCGCCAGATCGTCGTAACGGGTGCCTTCGCAGAGCGTGGTCGAGAACCGCCCCGCTTCGTCGCGGAGGTGCCCGAGCAGCTCGTCGACGTCGAGGGTGCCCGCGAGCGTGCCCTCCGCGGTGTCGAAGCCGGTCTTCGGTTTTCGGAAGGAAATCGTGGCGTTGCGAATGTCGAGGGCGAGCGTGCCGCCGCCGATGGGGAGCCGCACGCGGAGCGACCCTGCTTTCGCGACGACCACGCCTTGGTTCACGTAGGCCTCGCGGAAGGTGCCCTTCGCACCCGAGGCCAGGGTCGCGCCGTCGACGAGCGACGTGGGGAGCACCGAGAGATCGTCCGAGCCGTTCCACGCCGGGCGGGTCGTGCGCGCGGTCGCATCGAACGATCGCGCCGAGAGGCCGGACGCGGTCTGCGATGGATCGAGATCGAGGCCCGTGACCTCGACGAGGGTGTTCCCGCGGCCGGCCGCGAGCACCTCGTTCGTGGTTCGTGAGAGGGCAGGAGCGAGGGCCGCGATCACGCGGAGCACGTGGGCGCCGAACGCGTTGTCGATCCCCATCGCGCCGTCGAGCCGAACGCGAGGATCCGCTCCGTCGCGGAGGGCGCAGTGCTCGCTCGAGGTGGCGCTCGAGGCGAGGCCGTCGAGGTCGTACCCTAGCGATTTCCAAGCGTCCGGCGACGCGACGCTCGCGCGGTTCGTGTCGCCCAAGAAGAGCACTCGCAGAGCGAACGCGTGCTTCGTCGTAGACGCAGTGGGCGCGCCGACGTTGGGTGGTGGCCTCGCGAGCGACGAGGGCGGCGCGCTCGTGTCTTCCGCGCGCGCGTCGCGGTCGTTCGGGGCGGGGGGCGGCGTGGTGGCGTCCGACGCGCTCGCGCTCGGCGCTGGAGGGGGCCCGCCGTCGACGAGGGTGTCGTTCGGCGAGTCGCACGAAGGGATCGCGCCGAGGCACGTGAGCGCGAGGCCCACGGTGCACGCTCCGAACGACGTCTGCCTCCACCCCATGCGGCGGACGATAGCTCCCCGAACGCGTCGCGTCGAACGTGCCCTCGATCTTCGGCGCTCTAGCAGGCCGCTAGGGTGCAGGCGCAGGGCCGGATCGCCTGTAATATCCCGCGCTCGCGAAGAGGTACGACGTGCCGGAGTCGGCATACTCTTGCCCGTTTGCGTCCGGGATCGCGAAGCCGGCAAATGTCTTCTTCGCGCAGGCCAGGAGGGCCTCCGACTCGGGCGCGGGCGACTGGCCGGTGCCGTTCTTGACGGGCGTGATGTCGGTGCGGCGGCCGCCGCCCTTTGGCCAATACAAGCGTATCGCCAGGCTCCACACCACGTCGTCCGTCGGCGCGGGGAGGCAAGCTCGCATGCTGGGCAGGTTCGTCTGTACGGCGCGAATGAGCTCCGCGCCGTTATTCCCCATTCCAGTGTACCGACCCGTCCCGGACTCGAACACCACGTGACGCTGCTCGGGGACGGGGGGCTTCACGAGCGGCGTCTGCGCTGGCTTCTTCGTGCTCGCGGTCGCGCTCGGAGTGACCACGACCGGTGACGTCGCGCTGGCGCTGGGGACGATCTCGGGCTGTCGTGAGGTGGCGACCGCCGATGGAAGCGGAGCGTCGGGCGGCGGCTTCGCGGGCGCGACGCCTTCGTGTGCAGTGTACATGTATACGCCGACTCCCGCCGCGAGGGCACACCCACCGCCGACGAGGACGACGAGCGCGAGGACGGGGGCCCACGAGCGCGCGCCACGGTTCGTCGTCGTCTTCGCAGGAGGCGCGTCGGCGACGAAGAGCGCGGTGCTCGCGTAAGGCGAAACCGGCGGCGTCGCGGGGGCCAGCGGCGCAGACGGCCCGCTCGCTCCGTGGGCGAACGAAGCCAGCACCGCGCCGACCTCCGCGAGCTGTGGACGTGCGTCGCGTGGCTTCGCGAGCATCCTCGCGACGAGCGCGGCCAGGCCCGCCGGAACGTGTGGCACGACGGTGGAGACCGACGGAAACTCGCCCGTCGTGATGCGTTTCATCACCTGCCCGAAGCCCTCGCCGTGGGTGGGGAGGATGCCCGTGAGCGCCTCGTAGAGCATGATCCCGAGGGCCCAAACATCGGCCCGCGCGTCGACGTCGTTCTCGCCGAAGATTTGCTCTGGGGCCATATAGTGCGGAGTGCCGAGCACGGCCCCGGTCGACGTGAGCGAGGGAGGCACGGTCTCGCCCTCGGCGCCGCGGAACAGCTCCTTCGCGATCCCGAAGTCGAGCACCATCGGAACGCCTCGGTGGAGGAACACGTTCTCCGGCTTGAGATCGCGATGAACGATGCCGACGCCGTGCACGGCCGCGAGCCCGGCGACGATGCCCGAGAAGAGGACCGCGCAGTCCGCGACCGGGAGCCCGTGGCGGCGTGCGACGTGCGCGCGGAGGCTCTCGCCCTCGAGGAACGGCATGACGAGGCACGGGAGCCCGTGGTCGGTCTCGACGACGGCGAGCACGGGGACCACGTTCGGGTGCCGCACGAGGCTCGCCGCGCGTGCTTCGCGGAGGAGGCGCGCGTAGGTCTTCGGATCGCTCGGCCGATCGGTGCGCGCGAACTTGAGCGCGCAGATCGCGCCTGCTTCGTCGCGAGCGGCCCACACGCTGCCCATGCCGCCTTGCCCGATTGGGCGCTCGAGCCGATAGCGACCCGCGACGACGAGCCCCGCAGACAGTGGTTCGCTGACGACCTCGAGCATTTCCCCGAAGCAAAAGAGTGCCCGAAAATGCGCGAAATAGCGAACTTCGTCAGGTCGTGAGCATCCACCGGAGGGCGCGGCGGAGCTCCGCCTTGGCGTCCGCGACGACGATGTCGCCGTGGGCGACGACGACGGTCTCGAAGGGGAGCTCCAAGATGGTCTCCGCGCTCTGCCGCGCCTCGCGCCGATCCTTCACGAAGAACCGTATCGCTCGGCTCTGCCCGAGGCGCTTGTAACAGCCGACGAGGAACATCGCGACGTGGGCGACGAACCCGCGCGGACGGAGGACGTTGAACACGAGATCGGTCACGACGAGCGTCTTCGAGGGCGCGTGGAAGATCGCGTGCTCTGCCAGCGCCGGCGCCCCGCGCACCGGCACCAGGGTCAGATCGGGGGTGAGCGTCTCGACCGCGCCGTCCTCGAAGAACGCGTCGATTCGGAGCGAGGGCTGCTTCTTCACGAGGTCCCTCGGCGCCAAAATTTCCGCCCCCGGATAACGGACCTTCGCCTGCCCCAAATAGAGATGATGCAGCAAGTTCGGCGCGACGAGGTACCGAACCTCGCCCAAGGTCGCAATCTCTGCCGCCATCGTGTCGTCGATCGGGATCGGCGACACGAGCACCACCCCGGCGGACGTGGCGAGCGCCGTCATCCGCGCGGGCATGTGGAAGCCACCCGGCAGCCGCTGATCGAGATCGAACGTGAGCAAGGTCGACGATGGCGGCGAGGTCATGTAGATAGTTAAGCACGCTTGACTATATTGGTCAAGCGACGTTGACTAAATATGGCAGCCAAGAAGAAGACCTACGAAGCCACGTTGGAGACGAAGAAGCGCGCGAGCACTCTCCAGCTCTTGTTCAAGGCCGCGCGTCTCTTGGACGAGGAGGCGCTCGTGCGGGTGGCGATGCTCCCCGATCGCCCGCGAATTCGTCGCTCGCACAGCGCGCTGTTTCCGCACATCGATTTGGCAGGCACTCGGGTGACCGATCTCGCGGAGCGGGTCGGGGTGACGAAACAGGCGATCTCGCAGCTCCTCGACGACCTCGAAACGTTCGGGGTGGTGTCGCGTGTGCCCGATCCCGCCGACGCACGCAGCCGGCTCGTCGTGTTCACCGATCGAGGGAAAAGGGGGCTCCTCGAAGGGCTCGCGGTCCTTCAGAAGCTCGAGGCCGATCTCGAGCGCGCGGTGGGGGCGAGTGCGATGAGCGGGCTACGCGAGGGGGTCGTCGCTGTGGTCGCCGCCCTCGATCGTGACCCCGAAGTGCTGCGAAAGGTTCAGGCTCCTACCGCTGTCGTCGAGCCGACCCCCGACGCGCCACGGAAGCGACGCTGAGAGGTGCGCGCGGCCGCCGTGACGAAGGGGCCCGCGTCGCACGGACCGTCTCGACGCGTCGGAAGCTCGAATGTAAAGTGCATCCGTTCGGTCAACGCTCGGCGGCGAGGCCGTCGAGGTGGCGGAGGAGGGCGCGCACACGCGCGGGCATCCGGCTCCCGGGGTGAGTGAGCGCGAACACCTTCCGCGTCGACGGTAGAGCTCCCGGGAAGAGCTCGACCAGCCTGCCGCGCGCGACGTCTTTGTGGGCGAGGTAGGTCGGGAGCACCGCGACCCCGAGGCCGAGCACCGCCGCGCGCTTCACGGCGAGGATGCTGTCGCTGTAGAACGCGACCCCGAGGCTCACCGTCGTCGGCCCCGCGGGACCGACGAGGCGGAGCGTGAGCGCCGGCTCCGGGCTCGGCCCATAGACGAGGCCGCGGTGGCGAGCGAGGCCGTCAATCGTGGAGGGCGCGTGCTTGCGGCGGAGGTAGCTCGCGCTCGCGTAGATGCCACGTCGGTCGTCCTCGAGCACGCGCGCGACGAGCCCTTCGGGGGGGGCGGCGACCATGCGAATCGCGACGTCGATCCCGTCCTCGACGAGGTCGAGCATCCGATCGCTGCATCGAAGCTCGATCGCGAGGCGAGGGTGCGCACGCGAGAGGCGCGCGAGGTGAGGCGCGAGGCGCATCGGGCCGTACACCGTGGGCGCCGCGATGCGGAGGGTGCCCTCGACCTTCGTGTCGCGCGACGAGACCTCGCGCTCGAGGGTGCGAAGATCGGCGACGATGCGCTCCCCGCGGGCGACGTAGGCGCGGCCCAAATCGGTGAGCGAGAGCTTCCTCGTGGTGCGCCGCACCAGCACGACCCCGAGGCGCGACTCCGCGCGCGTGACCGCTTTGCTCACGCCGGAAGCAGAGATGCCGAGGCGCTCGCCGGCGCCGACGAACGAGCCCGACGAGGCGATCGCGAGGAGCGTTTGCAGCGCCCAAGTGCTCTCGCGGAGGTCGATTCCGGACTCCGAGTCATGAGTGAACGGACGCATGAGGGCATTGTAGCCGGCACGGGCACGAGTCATGGTGTGGACGTCGGCCCGTCGCCGACGGAAAGAGCAAACGCCATGTCGATTCGCGCCGTCGGACTCCTCCGTTACCTCCCGATCGACGACCCCGAGTCGCTCCTCGACGTGACGATCGAAGAGCCGACCCCCGGAGACTGGGATCTCGCCGTGAAGGTCGAGGCGGTCTCGGTGAACCCGGTCGACACCAAGGTGCGCTCGCCGAAAGACAAGGTGGAGACCACGCCGCGGGTGCTCGGGTGGGACGCGGTCGGCACCGTGCACGGCAAGGGAAAGCTCGTCGGCGGCTTCGCGGTCGGCGATCGTGTGTACTATGCAGGCAGCATCCTGCGTCCGGGCTGCAACGCGGAGGTCCACCTCGTCGACGCCCGCATCGCGGCGAAGGCCCCCGTGAGCCTCGCGCCTCGGGACGCGGCGGCGCTCCCGCTCACGACGCTGACGGCGTGGGAGGGCTTGTTCGACCGGATGGCGATCGATCCCGGCGGTGCGCACGAGGGCCGCTCCGTGCTGGTGATCGGCGGCGCGGGAGGCGTAGGCTCGATGGTCATTCAGCTCGCGAAGCAGGCGAAGCTCCGCGTCATCGCGACCGCCTCGCGACCTCTCACGAAGGCCTTCGCGGAGAGTCTCGGCGCCGACCAGATCATCGACCACACGAAGGGGCTCCGCGCCGGGATCGAGGGCCTCGGGCTCACCGACGTCGACTACGTGTTCGATACGCAGAGCACCGAGGCCTACTGGGACGCGATGGCCGACGTGGTCGCGCCCGAAGGCCGGGTCGTGGGCATCGTCGAGACGAAGGCGCCACTGTCGCTCGAGCCGTTCCGCGCCAAGAGCGCGTCGTTCTCTTGGGAGCTCATGTTCACCCGCTCGATGACGGGCCGGAACATGGAGGCCCAGGGCGCGATCCTGACGCGGGTGGCCGCGCTCGTCGACGAGCGCAAAATCGTATCGACGCGCACCGAGACGTTGGGACGGATCGACGCCGGCACTCTACGCGCGGCTCATGCGCGCCTCGAGTCGGGGAAGACGCACGGCAAGATCACCCTCGAAGGGTTCTGAGCGACGTTCGAGGCCCCTCCGCCGGCGGTGCGACCACATTGGCCGACCGCGCCGGGCGAACGGGCGCCCATTTCTCGTCGGCCCTCGTCCGCGCCATCCCGCTGCGGCGTTCTCTCTTCGGTGCCCGGTCGTGGGCGCGGCGGAGGCTACCCGCTCGCCGCGCGCCGCTGGCGCACGCGCGGCAAATTCTCCAGCGAAATCCGCGCGATCGCCGCGTGGTCGATGTCCTCGAACGGCAGCGGTTCGCCACCGTTCGCGGCCCGATTCCGCTCCGTTACGGGGAGAGGGCAGGCCCCAGGAGCGATCGCGCGCCCGCCTGTTCTATGCAATCTGCATATTTCTGACGGGAACCATTCATTGACAGGGGATGGCACGATGTTAGGCGTGCGCGATGGCTAACTTCGACGCGAAGCGCGTGCACATGCTCGCCACCACCACCGACACCTATCGCGTTCCACTCGAAGATCCGGAGCCCGGCACGTTCGCGGAGCGCGGCACGAGCGCGGTCGTCAAGACGCTGCATTCGTGGTGGGCGGGGGCGAGGCCGGAGGACGACAGCGCGCTCGAGAAGGCGATTTCGTGGATCGAGACCGCGGAGGAGGCCCGTGAGTCGCACGGTGACCCCCCGATCCTCTCGGTGTCGCAGCGGCGCGAGGCCCTCGCGATCGCGTATTGGCTCACGGGCGACCGGAACCGCGCGCGCGAGACGTTCCGCACCGCCGCCGAGGCGGGGATGCAGTACCTCGCCGAGTGCTCGCCGAACGAACGGCGCACCTATGTCGGCCAAGTGCTTCTCCATTGGCTCGCGGCCGGTGAGCCGGCCGAAGGGCTGCGCGCGGTCGAGGCCCTCGCCGTCCCGCTCCCTCGCGAGGGAGCCCCGGAGCCGCGCGACGCGGCGGGCAACTCCTTCTCCGACTCGCAGGCGAAGGCCGCGAAGACGTGCGCGGGCCACTTGATCGCAGGGAAGAAGCGTCGCGACGTGAGCGCGGCGATGAAGCGCTTCCTCACGAGCAACATGGACGCAAAGTGGCTCGGCGCCGGCAACCCGATCAACCCCGCGATCTGGATGTACCTGATTTACGGAATGCTCAGCTCCGTGTCGGACGCAGAGCTCGCCCTCTCCTTCGGCTACCGTTACATGCCCAAGGTGAGCCCGCTCGGGCGCATGAAGGGCCTCGTCGAGCGCGGCGAGAAGCTCCTCCCCTGAACGCGGTCGCACCTCGAACGCGCGCGCGCTCGTCACTCGCTATTCGGCGGTGACGATCGCGTAGGTCGGCCTCGGCGCGTCGCTCGCGAGAACGAACGCCATGCTCGCGCCTCCGATGACGGAGACGACACGAGCTCCGCCGGCGGGCACGACGACGGGGGTGGCTTTGCCTGCCTCGAGGCGATCGAGCGCGCCCTCGGCCGTTACTCCGAAGAGCGCTCCGTCGTTCGTCTTGGCCAATCGGAGATACGCGCGTCCCTCCGCGATCGTGTCGCGGGTCGCCGGCGTCACCGAACGTGGGGCAGGGCGCGCGCCTGCTGGCGGCTGCTTGCTCGCGGGGAGCGGCGGCGGCCCCGGAGGCGCGCTCTTCGGCGGTGGGCCGGGCGGTGACCAACGCGCGACGAACGGAGGCCCACCCGCGTGGGCCAGCACGATCGCGCCGTCTTCCACGAGGCCCCCGAGGAAGATGTTCTGATATCCAAAGATCGGGCCAGGAGCGAGCTTCCCCGGCTTCGTCGAAAAGCGCTCGATTATCCCCTCTTTCGCGACGACGAACGACGTGCCATCGGGGGCGAGCCCGAGGAACGACTTGAGCGAAATCTCGGCCGGACGCATAAAGCAGCGTTTGTCCGGGGGGCAGTCCGAATCGGGGCGCTCTTCGAATAGACCACGATCCGTGCCCGGTCCTTCGACCACGGTCACCTGCGCGCGGGTGACCGCATAGACGGAGGCACCGAGAGGAACGACCGCCGCTTCGCCGTCGCGTTCGTAGCGCGTAAGGGCTCGTCGCGCCGCGTGAGCGTAGCTGTCGTAGCTGGAGAGCACCTTGATGGCACCGCCATCGCGTTCGACGAGGCGGACCTTCCAAGGCGAGGGGCTCGTGGCCTCTCCGGGGATGTGCGCCATCTCTGGCGTAGATTCGATCACCGAGAACCACTCTTTGGTTCCCCGCGCGAACAGGAGCTCGATCCTCGCCAGCGCGCCTTCTGCGAGCGGCACGGTGGCGGCCGCGAAGAGGCCCTTCGACACGACGCTCGCGCCGAACGCGACCTCGAGCGACGCGCCGTGAAGTGGGGTTTCCCGGGGTTCCCCTGTCGCGTCTGCGGCGCGACCACCGGCGGAGAACGCGCGAAGACGTCCGTC